>JANQPS010000237.1 GCA_028285365.1 Thermoanaerobaculia bacterium
TGCCGGGGTCTATGCTGTTCGCTACTTCGCGATTGGCGGCTCGCTCAACCTGAACTCACTCAACATGACCTTCGTCGTGCTCGGGCTCCTGTTTGCCGACTCCACCAAGCACTACATTGCCCTGCTCTCGAACGCGGCCAAGGTTGCGGGCCCCTTCCTGATCCAGTATCCGCTCTACGCTGGCCTCATGGGAATGATGTCCGAATCGGGCTTGGCCGAGCTCTTCGTGCGCGGCTTCGTCTCGATATCGAGCGCCGACTCTCTGCCGCTCTACACGTTCTTCTCCGCCGCGCTGCTCAACATCTTCATTCCGTCGGCAGGTGGGCAGTGGGCCGTCCAGGGACCGATCATGACCGAGGCCGCGCTCCAACTGGGAGCCGACATTCCACGGGTCGCCATGGCGGTCACGGTTGGCGAGGTGTGGACAAACGCGATTCAGCCGCTCTACGCGGTTCCCGTGCTCGCCATTGCCGGACTGCACATCCGCGACATCATGGGATTCTCCGTGATCGCTCTGGGCGTCAACGGAATCATCTATCTGACGGCGCTTCTACTCTTCTGAGACAGAGCTCGCGGAGGCGAGAGATCCCGGTTCGGGAAGCCGAGATTGCGCTCGGCTCTGAGTGTCCGGTTCAGAACTCGGTCCGCTCCAGGTTGCGCATCCCAGCGCGCAGCGGGACCAGAGTTGCAAAGAGCGTGGCCAACGCCAGAGCACCGAGCACGATCGCGACGGCCATGGTGGGGTCGCCGCCGCTCTCGACCGCTGCTCTTCGCCACTGGACCACGAACGTCTGGCCGACGATCACCATGATGATGAACGCGAGGCTCAGAATGAAGTTGAGTGTGCCGCCCATTCCGGACGTGATCTTCGACGGGTTGTCCTCTTCGAAGTTCGGATAGAGAGACCCGAGCCCGACGGCGAGTCCCGACAGGGCCAGCGTGGCAGCGCCGATGCCGAACAGCGTCAAGAAGAGCTCGAAAGCTTGCAGCTCCAGGCGATAGCCGGAGATCAGACCGAGCGTGACGGTGAACAACGAGCTGAGCACCACGCTGAGCCAGAACTTCTGCCTCACGAGGCTCCGGATCCGCAGAGGAGCGAGGCCGAGAATCCAGAAGCGACGCCCTTCCAACGAGATCAGCGGAAATACGAAGCGGGTCGTCAGTGTGGCCAGAATCAGCATGGTCGCGGCCATGTTCAGGATGGCGATCCATGACCGGTAGGGCTCTTCGCCGAAGAAGCCTCCTGACTGGCGCATGTTGGCGAGATAGAGCGCCATGATTCCGAAGAAGATCAAGAACTGACTCCACTGAGCGGGATCTCGCCAGAACATGCGCAGGTCTTTGATGATGAGCGAGCGAGCGGGCTCGCGCACGGGTGCCAGGAGGCGCTCGATCAGCCCGAGCGCGCCGCCCTTGACGGAAGACGGTTTGCGTTGTTCGTCAGCGGCATGCAGCGACGTCCATCCCCGATAGAACCAGAAGTGGGCTGCGACGCTCGCGAGCAGCACCGCCATCAGAGCATTGGCCAGGAGCACGAGCCCGTAGAACGCGGTCGTCCCCAGGTGTCCCACGGCTGCTTGCAAGACGGCGGTTGCGAACCAATGGCTCGGCAGTAGCGCCGTCTGGGTCTGTCCCATCGCGGCGACGATGGCTTGCACCGTCTCGGCCTGGCTGAGGTCCGGATTGGCGCCGCGCCCGCGAAAGAAGAGGAACAGGAAGACGATCGCTATGAGCGCCACCGCGACGATGGCCGGTCGCTTGAGGCCCGAGAACACTCGAACGATTCCTATCGTGATCGTCGTTCCGATGGCCGCCGGGATCGTGACGAACGGCACGACGAGGACGAGAAGCGCAATGTAGAAGCCCGGCTGGACCTCGCGCTGGAGACCGTACGCGACCATGACCGGGGAGCCGAGGAAGAGCAGCCCCCATGAGCTGAACGAGAGGCACTCGACGAAGCGGCCGAGGAAGAAGACGATGGGGGCGAGCGGAGCCTGGATGAGATACGCCACCTCACGAGCCCGATAGAGCGTCGCAAAAGACACCAGGACGTTCGAGACGATCAGCATCATGAAGATCACGAGAGCCATCACCGACAGCATTCTGTTGAGCACCACGTCGGTGATGTTCACGCCGCCGTTGTCGCCGAAGATCTGTTCGCCAAAGCGATCGAAGAGAAAGAAGATCCCGAGCGAGAAGAAGAACGCTCCAGCCCAGAGCACGACGGCTGAGATCGAAACGAATCCGACCTTGAGCTTGGACTGATTACGAACCGAGGCGATCCAATGGCGGGTCATCCGTGACTTGGTCCACAACAGAGCCCGCAGCTGACCGCCGGCCACCTTGGGAGTCGTGGTCTCGTGAATCTGCGCTGGCTGGCGAGCAGGATCACCGACCGTTCTGACCGACTGGCTCATGCGCTGAGGAGCTCCGCCGGCTCGTCATCCTGAGTGAGCTCGAGGAAAACGTCTTCCAGAGTTCCGGGGTTGTTGGCGAGAGCCTTGATCTCGGCGACGGTTCCGGTTCCGAGCAGGCGTCCACGATTGATGATGCCGATGCGATCGGCGATCTCCTCGGCGATCGAGAGGCTGTGAGTCGACATGAAGACCGTGAGGCCGTCGCGGGTCCGATCGCGCAGGTACTGTTTGACCGCGCGGATGTTCTTGGGGTCCAGCCCGACCCAGGGCTCGTCGACGATGACGATGCGGGGCTGATGAAGGAAGCAGGAAGCGAACGAGAGTTTCTGGCGCATGCCGTGGGAGTAGTTCTCGATCAGCTGGTCGGCCACGTGGGCGACCTCGAAGATCTCGAGTAGTTCTCCGCATCGTTGATCGAAGGTCGCGGGATCGATCTGGTAGAGCCCGTTGACGAAACGCATGAACTCACGGCCAGTCAGCTTGTCGTAGAGGAAAGGGTGATCCGGAATGTAGCCCACCAGGCGTTTGGCTTCGACGGGGTTCTCCTGTACGTCGAAGCCCCCGACCGTGGCCTGCCCCGAGGTTGGGCGTACGAGCGAGGTCAGCATCTTGATGGTGGTGGTCTTGCCCGCGCCGTTGGGGCCCAGATAGCAGAAGAACTCGCCTTCAGGGACCTGCAGGTTGAGCTCGTTGACGGCAACCTTCTCCCCGAATCGCTTGGTGAGGTTCTGGATGTCGATCATGAGGTGACTCCGTGAGTGGGAAGAGTCCGTGAGTGAAGAGGGGGACGTCGAGTTCGCAGGAGTCCTCGGCTCGAAAACGCCTGGCGCGGGTGTCGGATCGGGTCTAGCGGATTTCGAGAATCTCGAGCTCCAGGGAGCCGAGGTAGGGGAGCAGTCGGGACCAGGTTTCGATTCCACCATTGAAGAGCTTGATGTGGGTCGCATCAGCGACCTGTTGACCGAGTGTGGGATCGGTCCAGATCCATCGGCCGTCGATCAGGACCTCGGGCCAGGCGTGGTAGTAGAAACCTTGGAGATCTTCGCTCCACACCAGACCGATGGCGATCCGTGACGGAATCTCGGCTGCGCGCGCCAAGGCCACGTACAGCACGGTGTGCTCGTTGCAGTCGCCGCGCTCACTCTCGAGGACCTCGAGAGCGGACGGCACGCTGAGGACGGCTGTCTTCTCGAGGGTCTCGTAGACCCAGTCCCCGATGGCCTGTGCTTTCGAGAGCAGTGAGGTGAGATCACCGACCAACTCGGCCGACTTGGCCGTTATCCGAGGGTGATTCGACTGGACGAAGGCATCACTCTCCAGGTCGAGGTCGCTAGACGGGCTCGTCGCCAGGGCGCCGGACCCTGTCGACGCAGAAGGCTCGATGCGGTAGACGCCTGGCTGGTCTCCCAGCTGGCTCTGGGCGTCGTCGCGAGGCAGATCGCCAAGGGCTGCGGCGGACTCGCCTCGTACTGCGATGGTCATGGACTCCGCACCTCGAAAGGCACGTTTACCCGTGGGGATGACCGCCGTGAGCCTCAAGAACTCCCCGACAGCGCCAGTGTTGTCGCCGATCGGGGCAAGTGCCTGCTCGGGGGTGATGCGCATGAGTGAGAGGCCAACCGGTGTGGTGGCCTTGACGACTTCGCCGTTCTCGTCGAGCCAGGCTCTGGATTCGAGTCCGCCGGACTCGACCGTGACGACTGAGGTGTCGATCGTCTCACCGCCGAAGGTGAGTCTCTGCTTTGCGGTGCACCGAACGCGGGAGGGTGACGAGCGCAGCGTCATGGGATCGAAGGTGTCGACCACCACCTCTTCGCCGACGTCCAGTTTGGGGAGCTTGAGTGCAGATCCGAAACCTGCACTGAAAAGTGCGCTGGGATCGACCTCCGTCTGGATCGGGAGACTCTCTCCTGCCGACCTGACGATCGCCGTGAGTGTACCGAGCTCGATGCGGCCATCGACCGAGAACCGGGTAGGTCCGGAGTCGATCTCGAAGTCGAACTCCACTCGCTCCTCCATGTAGGGCCGCCAGACGGCGCCTGCGAGATTGAGCTCGGTGGAGCGACCGAACATCTGCAGCGTGAGATCGACTGCCATGCGTTGTGCGACGCCGTCGAGCCCGCCGCGTTGCTCAGGAATCAGCTGGAGGTGAGCATGGCCGACCCGATTGCCGCTTTCAGGCTCACCTGCGTAGAGTCCCAACCAGGTCTCGGTGGCTTCGTCGAGTCGGTCCTCGGAGTCGAGCACGACGTCCGCGGCCGGCGAGCCGAGATCGCGGGAGAGGAGAAGTCCGGTCATGACCGCCCAGAAGACGACGATCAGAGCGGCGAGGAGTTTCCAGGGGGGGCGCTGCATCGGGGGATGGCCTCTCGTATGGCGGGCACTCGAGCCAGGACATGTGACGTGACGGCTTGTGTCGCAGTCGTGACCTGGCAATCTGCGCTCTCTACGCACGCGGAGCACATCAGCGTCTATTTCACGAGCTCTGTTTTTTGGCGAACGGCTGTCAAGTCCATTTCGATCCGACTCGATCAGAGGTCTCGATCTTTGTAGATCATGTGCCAGGGCTCGGTCACGAGATGAGGCGTGATGGACCCCGGAGAAGGCGAATCGACCACACTAGGTGAACGCCCTCGAACCCATGCACAAGCAAGAATCGAGCCGGGCGCCGAGGTTCGTACCTAGCGGTCAGACCACTCGGGTTCGTCGGCGATACCCAGCCCGTCCGCGATGCGGTTGTAGTACGCAAACAACGCGATCACCTGGACCGCGTCGTGGATTGCGGTGTCGGAAAAGCCGTGTCGGCGCAGCGCTTCGAGGTTTTCGGGCCGGTTTTCCGAGGGTTTCAACGTCAAGCTCTCGGCAAAGACACAGAGAGCCAGATCCGCCTCGTCGAGCGGAGCCTCACGAAAATCCTCCGCAATCGAGGCTACGTAGGCGTCTGCGTCCAGGCGATCAGCGACCTCAACCCGGAGGTCGTCAGCATGTGCGCGGATTCAGTAGTGACAGTCGTTGGCGCGTGAAACGACAACGGCGAGCATCTCGCGCTGTGCGCGAGTGAGCTCGCTCGTGTCGGAGAACATCACTTCCTGATAGAGCCGAGTCGAGGCCGCCATCGTGCGAGGCTGAAGACCTTGGACCCGGATGACGTTGAACACCTTGCCAGCGCGCTCGATGGCTGACTCGTAGAGTCGCTTGAGGGGGCCGGTGGCTTCGTCAGTAGTGATGGTGCGGACCCACGCCCTCGGTCCGCTGGCCAGCCGGTCTTGGCGATGTTGGGTGTTTCGGGTGCTCATCACGGCTCCTCTCGAAACCTGACTCGGTGTTCGTTTGCCATCCTCGATCTCCCGGGACGCCCGCGGAGTCTGAGCGTCGCGACGAAGTTTACGCCGTTGAGGTGCGGCGTTCGCTCGCGAGAGGGCGGGAAGGGATGCGCTCGGGTGTTGGCCTGACCAAACTGCGCCACGACAGCGCTTTCCACGAAGCCACAGGGCCGATAGGATTCGCTCGGCTCACTGTGTGGCCTAGGAGTGTGGCCTAGGAAACGCGCGAGGAGCCCGACAGATCCTGCACACCCGGGCAGCATTCGCCTGCCAACCGAGCCACGCCAAGAGGAATCTCATGCGCCGTCTTTCGCTTATCTCCACCGTGCTTCTACTGGGACTTGCCCTCGTGGCTGCTGCTACGGCAACGCAAACAGAACCCAACTCAGCCGCTGATGCTCCGGCATCCGGACTGACAGGGTCGGCTGAGCGTGGACGCTACGTCGTTCACGAGCTGTCGATGTGCGTTCAGTGCCACTCGCCGCGAGATCGTTCCGGCGAGTTGCTGGAAGATCGCCTGCTCACTGGTGGAGCGATCCCGGTCAAGAGCCCATTCAACGGACCTCGCTGGGCGTTTCACGCGCCCAACATCAAGAACCTCGCTGGCTACACCGAGGAGCAGTTCATCAACTTCATGATGACCGGGATTCGTCCCGACGGGACCGAGGCGCGTGCTCCCATGCCTCCGTTCCGGATGAACCGAGATGACGCTCAGGCGGTCTACGACTACCTGACAACACCTTAGGGTCCGGAGTTCCGCGAGGACCCGACCCTCCGTCCGTAGCCGGTTCCCTAACGTTGGGAGACCCCCCAGTCATGTCTTCGAGATCCGCAAGGCGCGTCAGACGCGCCGCAGAGTCGTCGTGTGCCTTCACCTCGTCATCGGGACGAATCGTCGCGCTGACACTCGCCACTCTCCTCTTACTGCTCGCCGGCGCCGGCTCGCTTGTTGCTTCTGACGGCGACTCAGGAGGACCCGGTGTTCAGGCTGAGACCTTCACACTGGACAACGGCATGAAGTTCCTGCTGGTCGAGCGCCCGGAGATGGCTACGGTGGCGGCTGCCTGGGTTGCCCACGTCGGCTCGGCGAATGAGCGTCCCGGTATCACCGGAATGGCGCATCTCTTCGAGCACATGATGTTCAAGGGTACTCGGACCATCGGTACCGACGACGCCGAGCGCGATCTGCAGATCATCGATGAGCAGGAAGCGATCCAGGACCAGATTCGCAGCATCTACCGAGATCTGAGAGCCAAGGCGCGGCGCGGCGAGATCGAAGATCCCTACGCTGCCGAGAATCGTACGCCCGAGATGCTCGAACTGGCCAAAGAGTTCGACGCTCTCGTCGAAGAGCAGCGCGACATCATGATCAAGGACCAGCTCGATCAGATCTACACCGAGAACGGGGCGGCTGCGCTCAACGCGTTCACAACCAACGACATGACCGTGTACATCAACATGGTGCCGGCCAACAAGATCGAGCTGTGGTTCTGGCTGGAGTCGGATCGGCTGATGAACCCGGTCTTCCGAGAGTTCTACACCGAGCGCGACGTGGTTCACGAAGAGCGCCGCATGCGTACCGAGGCGACGCCTACGGGCGAGTTCGATGAGCAGTTCGACGCGATGTTCTGGCAGTCCCATCCGTACAGCTGGCCGACGATCGGCTGGCCTTCGGATCTGCAGGTGATCTCCAAGAGTCAGGCCGACGAGTTCTACGACCTGTATTACGCACCGAACAACCTCACCGGGATTCTCGTCGGCAACTTCGACTCGACGGAGATGAAAGATCTGGCCACCCGCTACTTCGGCCGGCTCGAGCGCGGTGACGATCCGCCGGACGTGGTGACGCTCGAGATGGAGCAGCTCGCCGAGAAGAGGATGAGAGCCGAGTGCGATTGCCAACCGCAGATCCAGATTCGCTACCACACGCCCGCTTTCGCTCATCGCGACGAGTACGTGCTCGACGTCATCGCCGATCTTCTCAACGGCCGGACGGGGCGTCTTCACCGCGCGATGGTCGAGGGTGAAGAGATCGCGTCCCAGGCGTCGGCATTCAACAACGCAGACAAGTACGCCGGGTCGTTCACCTTCACAGCCGAAGCCAAAGGAGAGGCCACGCCTGCGGATCTCGAGAGGGTCTGGGGGGAGGTCGTCGACAGGCTCAAGAACGAGCTCGTCGACGAGCGCGAGCTGCAGAAGGTCAAGAACCTGTTCAAGGCGGACGCCTATCGGCGACTGGAGTCACCTTTCTTCATGATGTTCCAGCTCGCTCTCTACGAGGGACTCGGTGACTGGAACTACCTGAACACCCTTGCCGATCGGATCGACGCGGTCACGGCGGAAGACGTTCAGCGAGTGATGAACACCTACTTCGAGCCGAGCAATCGACTCGTGGGCCACTACTTCCGCAAGGCTGGCACGGAGGCCAGGCCGATGCCACCGGAGCTCGAGGCGCTGCCGCCAGAAGTCCGCACCCAGGTGACTCAGCAGCTCGAACAGGTGAGGGCCATCGAAGATGCGGCGATGCTGCGTCAGGTGCTCGGCCAGCTGGAGGCGGCTGGTGGGCAGGTACCAGAGGAGATGAGACCTGCCATGGAGCTTCTTCGCAAGGCGGCGAGCGAGCGCCTCGAAGAGCTCGAGTCGAATGCCGCCGGCGAGGAGGAAGGATCATGATGCTGCGATCAGACAGTCGTCAGACTCTGAGGGTGGTGCTGGTTTCGCTGGTCACGCTCTTGCTGGGCGGTGGTGTCGGCGTCGCTGAGGAGGAGGTTCCGAAACATCCTTCTGAGCTGGTCTACGGAGATCTCGACTTCTCGATCCCGAGAGCCGAGCCGCTGAGACATGAGCTTGATGGCGGTGCCGTTGCCTACGTCGTCGAAGACCGTGCGTTGCCTCTCGCGTCGATCTCGGTGTTCCTTCGTGCCGGAGCCTTCCAGGAGCCCGCTGACAAGGTGGGGCTGGCCGCGATCACCGGCAGACTGCTGAGGACCGGGGGGACGGTTTCACTGACCCCGGAGGACTTCGACGACGCGATCGATTTCCTGGCGGCTCGCGTCAGCGTGTCGATGGGGGAGACCGAGACTCGAGCCAACCTCAGTTGCCTGAGCGACGTGATCGATGAGTGCCTCGATCACTTCTTCGAGATGCTCTCTGAACCGCGCTTTGATGCCGACAAGCTGGAGATCGAGAAGAACAACATCCTCGAGTCGCTGAAACAACGCAACGACGATGCGCAGTCCATGGCGAGTCGGGAGTGGCAGTGGCTTCTCTACGGTCAGGATCACTTCTCTTCACGACTTGCGACGAGCGCGTCTCTCGACGCCATCACGCGCGACGACCTGATGGCGTTTCACCGGCGCCACGTCGGCCCTCGCGGAGCTGTGTTTGCGGTTTCCGGAGACGTAGAGACGGACACGATCGTCGCGGAGCTCGAGCGTCGGCTGGCGGACTGGGACAGCGAAGCGGTGGCCCCCGCGTGGCCGCCAGAGAAGCCGGACCACGAGCCGGTGCCCGGCATCTATCTCGTCGACAAGGACATTCCCCAGGGGCGCGTTCGCATCGGCCACCTGCTTCCTCAGCGAGAGAGTTGGGAGGCCAAAGACGAGCTGGCTCTCGACTTGATGAACTCGATTCTGGGAGGGAGTGGCTTTACCTCTCGCATCACGAGTCGAGTTCGTTCGGACGAGGGGCTCGCCTACAGTGCCGGCTCTTTCGGATACTTCGGTGATCACTGGGACGGCGAGTTCGACGTCGTTTACCAGTCGAAGAGCGAGACGGTCATCTATGCGGCCAAGATCGCACTCGAAGAAGTCGACAGGATCCGCAGCGAGCTGGTGTCGACCCAGGAGCTCGAGACCGCGAAGGCATTCCTAGCCGATACCTTGCCAGCGCAGTTCGAGTCGTCGTCTCAGGTCGCTAGCCTGTTTGCGCGTGACGAGATGTTGGGCCGACCTCACGACTACTGGTACGACTACCAGGAGCGCGTCTCGGCCCTGACCAAAGAGGACGTGCGGCGTGTGGCTGAGAAGTACCTCGACCCCGACAAGCTCGTCATGCTCGTCGTCGGAGATCGGGACGCCGTGGTGGCTGGAGATCCCGACGGTCGCGCCACCCTGGACGAGGTTCTCGGCGGCAGGACCACTGATCTCCCGGCGCGTGATCCATTGACTCTCGAGGTGATCAGCAAGTGACTACAGCGGGTCGTCGCAGTTCCCGAATCGGCCCGATCACATGATCGAGGCCCTCGACAGCTTTCTTCAGACCGCGGTCGACCTCGCCTGGGGACTCCCCCTGGTCCTCTTGCTGGTTCTGGGTGGGTTGGGGCTGACGCTCTACTCTCGTCTGCTGCCGCTGACGCAGGCCCGTCATGCCATGCAGATTCTGACGGGGCGCTACGACAAGGACGATGATCCGGGACAGATCACCCACTTTCAGGCCCTGAGCACGGCGCTCGCGGCCACGATTGGTGTCGGCAACATCGGTGGCGTAGCGATCGCGATTACGCAAGGTGGCGCCGGGGCGGTGTTCTGGATGTGGGTCGCTGCCTTCGTCGGAATGACGACGAAGTTCTTCACCTGCACGCTTTCGCAGCTGTATCGGGCACCCGACAGCGCGGGCGTGATCCAGGGTGGTCCGATGTACACGATCGAGCAGGGCCTCGGACCTCGGTTCAAGCCGCTCGCCATCATGTTCGCCACGTTTGGGATGGTCGGCTGCCTGCCGATGTTTCAGACCAATCAAATGGCGGAGATTCTCGAGGGCGTGTCCGGCGTGCCGCCGTACATCACTGGCTTCTCGGCCACGCTGATCGTCGCCGTCGTGGCCTTTGGTGGGGTCGAGCGCATCGGCAGGGTGACGTCGAGTCTCGTGCCGAGCATGTGCGTTCTCTACCTCGTCCTGGCGCTGTTTGTCCTGGTGGCTCGGATCGATGTCGTACCGGAGGTGTTCACACGAATCGTGACCGAGGCCTTTACCGGCACGGCTGCAGCTGGAGGGGCCGCAGGCCTCGCGTTCAGGGAAGTGCTCCTGATCGGTGTCAAACGGGCAGCCTTCTCCAACGAGGCAGGAATCGGGACGGCCGCGCTGGCCCACGGGGCGGCCAAGACCAACGAGCCGGTTCGAGAGGGCCTGGTGGCGATGGTAGGGCCGTTCATCGACACCATCCTGGTTTGCACGCTGACGGCGCTCGTGATCCTGTCGAGCGGAGTCAATACCAGCGGCGAAGGCATCCAGGGCGTCTCTCTCACCGCGAACGCCTTTGGCCAGACCCTCGGAGGTTGGGCCGAGTGGGTGCTTCTGGTCGTGGTCGTCTTGTTCGCCCTCTCGACGATGATCAGCTACTCGTACTACGGCAAGAAGTGCTTCGGCTACCTCTTCGGCGCCGAGCGGGCTGAGGTCTACGGCTACATCTACCTCGCCGGGCTGTTCCTGGGAGGTATCTGGACGGCCAACATGGTCATCAACCTGATCGACACAGCCTTTGCGCTGATGGCTTTCCCGAACATGATCGCAACGCTCCTGCTGGCTCCGAAAGTCATGGCAGCCACGAAGGACTATCTGGCGCGGCGCGCCGCTGGGACGACTCGCTGAGTCACCCCTGGATCGAACGGACAAGTCAGATAAGCTGCGGGCGTGTCTGAACAAAAAGCTCGACAGCAGAAGAAGACTGGCAGTGGTCAGGGCTCGGGCAGCCCCGACCTCTTCGACCTCTGGCGGCAGTGGCTCGATCGCTCCGAGCGCCAGATGAACACGGTGCTCAACGAGGTGATGGGCTCGCCTCAGTTCAACCAGGCTCAGGCCAGGATGATGGAGACCTTTCTCCAGATGCAGAGCTCCTTCGGAGAGCTCACCCAGCGTCAGTTTTCGCTCCTGAATCTGCCGACCCGTACCGACATCCTCGAGCTCGGCGAGAGACTGCGCGAGGTGGACGAACGCCTGGCGCGTCTCGAAGAGGCTGTTGCAGCGCTGGATCGAACCGGTCCGCGTGAAGAGAAGCGACCTCGCAAGAAGCCACGTCGGACCAAGAAGCCACCGAGCAGTCGCGAAGACGCCGCGAAAGACGAGAAGCCCAAGAAGGTGCGCAAGAAGAAAACCTCCGGTCGCAAGAAGACGACCAAACGGACAGCATCGCAGTCGGAAGACTGAGGCCGCGTGTCTGGTCCGCCAACTCAAAAGGCGGCGCCCTTGTGGCGCTGCCGAACGACGCCGCTCAGTCGGTGTCCATGACCTGAACTTCGAGGAGTCCAACAGACATGGCTGAGGCAGCCGCACAGGCCAGGGGCCGAGATCAGGACAACCTCGCCCGGCAGGTCCGGCGGGAGATCCAGCGCACGATTCAGCGCGGTGTCAAGGGACTGCAGTACATCACGACCGGGGATCCAGGCGTCGGCCTGACACCAAAAGAGACCATCCACCGCCAGGGGACGCTCAAGCTCTACCACTACGAGGCGCAGTCGGACGAGGTTTACCGGACACCCGTGCTGCTGGTCATGTCGCTCGTCAGCAAACCCTACATTCTGGATCTGGCTCCGGGCCAGAGCATGGTGGAGTACCTGGTCAAGCAGGGTTTCGATGTCTACATGATCGACTGGGGAGTTCCCCGCCCCGAAGACAAACACCTCAAGCTCGAGGACTATGTACTCGACTTCTTGCCAGAATGTATGGAACGCGTCCGGCAGGATTCGGAGGAGGACCTGGTATCGATCGTCGGGTACTGCATGGGCGGACTGCTCTCGGTCTTGTACGCAGCGCTCAACGACGACGCACCCCTCCGGAACCTCGCCTGCTTCACGACCCCGATCGACTACGACGGGATGGGGCTGTTCAAAAAGTGGACGGATCCTGCGCACTTCGACGTGGATGCTCTCGTGGATCGCCTCGGTAACGTCCCTCCTTCGGTGCTCTACGCGTCGTTCAACATGTTGCGCCCGGTCTCGCAGATGGCGGGCCGAATTCGTCTCTGGGACAACATGTGGAACGACGAGTTCGTCGAGTCGTATCGCCGGTTTGATCGGTGGGCCGCAGATCAGATTCCGTTTCCGGGAGAGTGCTTTCGCCAGACGACCAAAGAGCTCCAGCAGGAGAACCGTCTGGTCAAGGGCGAGTTCAAGATCGGCGGCGAGCTGGTGGATCTGAGCAAGGTCACCGTGCCTTTCCTGCACGTCATGGCTGAACACGACCACATCGTCCCCTTCCCGGCGGCAGAGCCACTCGTGGGCATGGTCGGGAGCGAAGACAAGGAACAGATCGTCCTCAAAGGGGGCCACGTCAGCCTGGTAGCTGGTCCGAACGCAGTCCGGCGTCTGTGGCCTGCGCTCGATCTCTGGCTGGCGGAGCGCTCGGCGTAGGGATCCGGGACGCCCAAC
>JANQPS010000242.1 GCA_028285365.1 Thermoanaerobaculia bacterium
TACCTGGTGGGAGTGGCGACCCACAGACTGTTTCCCGGAACTCTTGCTTCCGGAGGGATCTTCCCCTCCGGAACTCTGGTGGCCAACCTGCTCGGCTGCTTCGCCATCGGTGTGCTGGCGGCACTCGTCGATCAACGGGGAGTCTTGTCACCGTCTGTGAGACTGGGGCTTCAGGTTGGTGTGCTCGGCGGGTTCACGACCTTCTCCAGCTTTGCCCTGGAGACGCTGGCTCTCGGTCGTCACCAGGAGGTCGCGCTAGCGCTCCTCAACGTAGGTCTCCAGGTCGTCCTCGGCCTCCTGGCCTGCTGGCTGGGCTACGGTCTGGTGACACGGGCGACGGGTGTCTCGCTGTCGGGTTGAGCCCCTGAGAGGCCTGCGACGGGGTGATCGGCGTCGCGCGTCGTTGAGGTGAACACCACACACAACGGCCTCGGGCTGTTAGCCTCAGCACTCCATGTCACGGCTGTTTCCCCCGACGCCTGGCCTCGAGAGTGATTCCTCTTCGCCGGCCATTGCCGACTCGCGAGCGAGCGAGTCGTCGTCGACTTCAGGAGAGGCGACGGGGACCACTTCGAACGGTGGTCCCAGCGCAGCGCGTCGTCTCCGCATCCTGGTAGGAGAGAGCGACAAGCACGAAGGGCTTCCCGTGCACGAATGGCTGACTCAGAAAGCCAAGGAGCACGACCTCATGGGGACGGTCGTCTTGCGTGCCGATGGTGGTTACGGGGTCAGCACGATGGTTCACCCCACGCACTTCCTCCATCTCTCGGCCGAGCAGCCCATCCTCATCGAGATCGTCGATTCTCCGGAGAAGATCGAAGCGTTCGTGCCGCTCGTGGAGGAGTCGATCAGCGAGGGGATGGTGACCGTCGAGCCGGTGGAGGTGATTTTCCAGAGGACTCGGAGTTAGCTCCGGAGGGATGTTCCTTTCGGGGTCGAACTGATGCTGAGTCCCAGAACGGCCGTACTCGCGGCGGGCTTGGTCGGGCTGGTGTTTCTGCTCGGGTGTGGTCCGGAGAGTGACTCGGGTGGTGAGGGCTCGGGCAGCGATTCGGCAGCTCCGCGGGCTGGACAGGAGGCTGGTGAATCTCCCCTGTCGAGAGTGCGGCTGGTCGATGCGACCGCAGAGGTCGGCTTGACCTACGTACACGAGACCGGCAGCTCGGGTCGCTACCCCATGCACGCGATCATGGGTGGTGGTGCGGCCTTGATCGACGTCGACGGAGATGACGCCACGGATCTCTACTTCGTCAGCGGAACACCCGAAGCTCCGGATGCGCTGTTCGTCAGTCGCGACGGACGGTTCGTCGAAGCCGCACAAGATCACGGGCTCGGGGAATCGGGTATCGGCATGGGCGCTGCGGTCGGTGACGTCGACAACGACGGCGATCAGGACCTCTTCGTGACGGCGTGGGGGCCTGACCGGCTGTACGTGAACGACGGCGGACGGTTCGAAAACATCGCCGCACCCGCCGGCGTGGCTGGCGGCGACGGGTGGTCGGCGTCATCGGTCTTCTTCGACTTCGATCGCGACGGTTGGCTCGATCTGTTCGTCACCCGCTACGTCGACTACGACCCGTCACGAGAGTGTGCTCTCGAAGGTGGACGCCTCGACTACTGCGGTCCGGCGCAGTTCGATGGACTCCCGGACAAGCTCTATCGCAACCTCGGAACGGGCGCGGACGGCCAGGTTCGCTTCGAAGACGTGAGCGTTCGGGCCAACGTGTCGGCTCTTGCGGATCGCGGCCTTGGCGTCGTCGCCGCCGACTTCGATGCCGACGGATGGATCGATCTCTACGTGGCCAACGACTCCGACCCCAACCATCTGTGGCTGAACCAGGGTGACGGTACGTTCTCAGAGGAGGCGATGCTGCAAGGGGTGGCCTTCAACCAGCTCGGTGTCGGCGAAGCCGGAATGGGCATCGCGCTCGACGACCCGGACGGTGACGGTGACCTCGATCTCTTCGTCAGCCACCTCATCGAGGAGACCAACACGTTCTACGAGAACCTGGGGCCGCTGGGGTTCGAAGATCGATCCGCGCAGGTCGGGCTGGGTGTGGCGAGTGTTCCCTACACCGGGTTCGGAACGGCCTTCCTCGATCTCGACAACGACTCCGACCTCGATCTCGTGGTCGTCAACGGTGCGGTCAAGCGTCGCTCCGAGCTGTTACGCACCAGTGATGACGAAGACGCGCGTTTTTGGGATGCCTACGTCGAGCCCAACGCTGTCTTCGAGGCGGTTGGCGGCGGCTCGTGGGTCGAGGCCCGGCTCGAAGTCGACGACCTGAGTGAGCCGAGCGAAATCAGCCGCGGCGTCCTCGCCTTCGACCAGGATCTGGACGGTGATCTCGACGTGCTGGTCACCAACGTCGAAGGCCCGGCGCGGTTCTATCGCAACGACGGAGGCAACGCCAAACACTGGGTCACCGTCAGCGTCGTCGATCCCCAGCGCTCCCGGGTGGCCCTCGGGTCACTGCTCACGATCGACGCGTCGGGGCGCGAGTTCACGAGACCCGTCACGCCGGCGGCCGGCTA
>JANQPS010000246.1 GCA_028285365.1 Thermoanaerobaculia bacterium
TGAGACGACACGTCCTCGAGACGACTCGGATTCTCACGGAGCGGGGCTACTCTCCGGAGGAGGCCGAACGGCGTGCCGGCGTGCGCATCTTCGACGAGCCCCCGGGACGCTACAACCTCAACACGTCTCGGATCGCTGCGCAGAGCGGCAGCTGGGAGAGCGACCGCGCACTCACCGACGAGTACCTCAGCAAGATGGGCCACGGTTTTGGGAACGGGTTCTGGGGTGAACCGATGGAAGACGTGTTCCGGCTGGCGCTGTCGGGAACGGAAAAGGTCGTGCACTCGAGCTCGACGATGCTCTACGGGGCCCTCGACAACGACGACATGCTCATGTACGTCGGCGGGCTCGCAGCGTCGATTCGCAACATCGACGGCGCCGATCCCGACGTGGTGGTCACCAACACCCGCGATCCCAGTCGACCAGAAGTGACCTCCATGGCGGCGTTCCTGGGTAAGGAGTACCGCACTCGCTACGTCAATCCCACCTGGATCGAAGGGATGCAGGAAGAAGGTTACGCGGGGGCTGGCGAGATGCGCGCCTTCGTCGAATACCTCTGGGGATGGGACGCAACCGTCTCCGACCTGGTCAGCGAGGACATGTGGCAGCAGACCTTCGAGGTGTATGTCGAAGACAAGTACGAGCTGGAGATGAAGGAGTTCTTCGAGGAGAGCTCACCACACGCCTTCCAGGACATCGTCGGCCGCATGGTCGAAACGAGTCGCAAGGGGTACTGGCGTCCGGACGAAGAGACCGAGCGGCGTCTCCTCGAGGAGCTCACGCAGAGCGTGCGTCGTCACGGCGTTGGATGCAGCGTTCAGACCTGCGGCAACGCAAAGTTGCTTCGCCACGTCGTGCAGCGCGCCCGTGAGCTCGACGTGCCCTATGTCGATCTGGAGGGGTTTCGTCAGGCGGTCGAGGAAGCTCTCGACCGCCCGATCGATGACGCTGCCCGGGAGGCCGATCGTTTCACCCAGGCGAACGAACCGGAGTCCAACCGCTTCACTGAGTCAGGCGGACGCTCGCCGTCGATCGAAGATCTCGAGAACCTGGCCCCTGAAGATCTCGAATCGGGACTGAGTGGCTACCGAATGATCACGCGACAGAACCAACAGCAGCCTACCGAGACGAGGGGTGCTCGAGCCGCAGGGTCCTGGGGAGGACTGTGGTTCGGGGTACCGGTGCTGGGCTTCCTGCTCGTGTGGCGCTGGCGAGAGGGAGGCTGACTGCCAGCCTAGGTAGTCTTCACGGGTAGGAACCGCGAGCGCCAGGCGCGACAATGAGTTTCGCGAAGCGTGAGGAATAGGCAACAATCGGCAAGAGATACCAGTGAGCGACACCGAAACGACCTCTGGAGAGTCGTCGAGAATCTGATCGAACAGTATCGAAGTGTGTAGACCACACTGTGCACCGAGACAAGGGAAGGGAGTGCAAGTCTCCCACCGCCCCGCGACTGTGATCGGGACGAAAGCCGCAACGTGAGTCACTGCCGAGAGCGTCCGTGACGCTCTGGTGGGAAGGCGCGGCGAGTAGGACGAACGAGAGTCAGGAGACCTGGTCGGATGCACGTCCGCAAACTGCGGCTTCGGCAAGTCGCCGAGGCACGCTTCGTTTCCTCGAGGGAGGGAAAGGAAGACGTCATGAGATCCGAGCACACCAGTCGTACGCCCGGAACCGCTAGCAACCCGAGGATGCACCCGAGGCCAGCGCTCTGGAGCTTTCTGGCCATCACAGCGCTGTCGCTCTCCGGCTTGCAGGCTCAGTCTGAAGAACAGTCGGGGGATCCGGACGAGAGCGCAGTCCCGCCCGTCGTCGAGACGGTGGTCGTCACGGCCAATCGGGACGCCGTACCTCTCAGCGAGGTGGGGTCCTCGGTCACGGTCATCGGCCTGGAAGAGATCGAACAGCGCAACCAGCTCTACGTGAGCGATCTGCTGCGAACCGTCACGGGTGTCGAGATCACCCAGACGGGCGGAGCCGGAAAGCTGTCGAGCGTGCGGCTGCGTGGGGGAACGGCATCGCAGGCACTGGTGCTCGTCGATGGCATCAGGATCAACACGGCGACGGGAGGAAGCGTCGACTTGTCGAACCTCACCGCCGACGGCATCGAGAGTATCGAGGTGCTCCGCGGTCCGCAGGCCACGTACGGGTCGGAAGCGATGACCGGGGTGATCAGCATCACGACTCGACGCGGTGAGCCTGGTCTCAAGTGGCAGGTTGCGGGTGAAGCTGGAAGCAGAGAACACGAGCGAGTCGACGGCGCGATCAGCGGTGGCAACGACTCTCTCGACTTCTCGCTGTTCGCCAGCGACCTGAGCACCGACACCGTCTCCCAGCTGTCTCTGGGTGGTGAGGCCGAAGAGAGTGATCCCTACGAGAACACGACCTACGGCGGCCGGTTTGGCTGGAGATTCCTGGACGACGGCAGGCTCGATCTGGTGGTGCGGGAAACCGACGGCACGACGGCACTGGACGGTTTTGGTGTCGAAGATCCCAATGCCGAAGCGACGACAGAAGTGAGCAACGTGGCTCTGAGTTTCGAGAAGTCGTTCTTGCCTCGATGGCGGCAGACTCTGCGGGTTGGTGAGACGACCACCGATCTCTTTGGCGAAGACCCGGATACCTTCTTCAACAACTACACGATTCTCTCGGAGACGTTTGTCGTCGATGCCCAGGCTGACGTCGAGCTCGCCGACAACTACACCCTCAATATCGGTTTCTCACACGAGGAGCGTGACGGCGAATCGATCGACAGCTACGCGGCCGACGCCGAGCTCGACAGCTGGTTCGTCCAGAACCAGTGGTCGCCAAATGATCAGGTGCATTTGACCGCAGCGGTCAGGCAGGACGATCACTCGGTTTTTGGTGACGAGACGAGCTATCGATTCACGGGTGTCGTGGCGCTCTCCGAAGGACGGAGCAGCGTTCACGGGAGCTGGGGCAGCGCGTTTCGGGCACCCAACTTCGTCGAGCTGTTTTTTCCCTTCTCGGGGGATCCCAACCTCCTACCCGAGACGTCCGAGGGCTGGGACGTCGGCTATCGACACTCTTTTGCGGACGGTCGCTTTGCGCTTGACGTGACGGTTTTCGACATCGAGTTCGAGAATCTCATCAACTTCGATCTGTCCACGTTCCTGTTTGGCAACATCGCGAGCGCAAAGAGCTCGGGTGTCGAGCTCGTGGCCCGCTACCGCCAGGGTCCGAGTTTCGCCATGACGCTGGCTCACACGTACAACGACACCGAAGACGATGCGACCGGGGAGCCGCTGGCTCGTCGACCTGAGCACCGGACATCATTGGTCGCTCGCTTTGCACCGGTCGATCGCTTCGAAGGGGCGGCGATGCTGATGTCCGTCAACGATCGGATCGACTCGACGGGTTTGCCCATGGACGACTACAACCGCATCGATCTCAGCCTGGGCTATCAGGTGCTGGACTGGTTGCGACCCTATGTCCGAGTTCAGAATCTGTTCGACGAGGACTACGAAGAGGTTCCGGGGTTCACCTCAGCGGGCTCGACCTTCATGCTGGGCGTGAGACTCATGTCCAAGTAGATCGTCGTCGTCATCGTCATCTTGCTGCCGGAGGAGTGAGCGTTCGGCATGACGGAGTCTGCAGGCCTGCGCTCGCAGGATCAGTCGAGGTGAGCCCTTGGATCAGGGTCTGTAGCGAGGCGGCTCGCTGCGCTCGTAGCGTTCGAGATTGTCCTGGAGCGCCGCGCGCGTCGCTGGCGGTTGTCCGGTCCGTTCTGCCTGTTGCACTACCTGTCGCTGCACTGTGAGAGCGTCACCGAAACGGCCGTTGGCTGCCAGGGCCATGGCGAGAGTCTCCGCCGTTCTCAGGCTGCGTTCCGCGCCGAAGACGCGTTGGGCCAGCACCAGAGAAGTCTCCTCGTCACGGACGCTGTCCTCGGGTGCTGCAGCAAGCAGGCGAGCGAAGGCTTCGAGCAGGACGACACTGTCGTTCTTGCGGTCCAGCCCTCCGGTGAGGGTTTCGTGGGCTTCGGCGAACCGGCTCTCGAGGGCCTGGGCCCGAGCCAGTCCTGCGATCGCTGGTTCATCGTCAGGATCGACCTGCAGGGCTCGCTCGAACGACAAAGCCGCCTCCTTCGGGCTTCCGAGGCGCAAGAGCGCCGTGGCCAGGTTGAAGTGAAGGTCGCGGCCGCCGGGGTCATTGTCAATGGCCTCTTGGTAGGCGGCGACTGCCGCATCCGGGTTGTCCTCGGCCAGCTCGAGGTTGCCGAGGCTGAAGAGGGCGAGCGCGCGTTCGGCGGGTGAGACGTTCTCGAGACGACTCGCGCGCGCGAGCGTCTCTCGCGCTTCCTGGTGGCGTCCCAACTGAAGCAGCGCACTCGCTTGATCGACGAGCACTCTCGCCAGCTCGTAACTCGACTCCTCGAGTGTGCGGAGCTCCGTGAGCGCGGCCTCGCCGTCACCATCCCTGAGCAGGATCTCACTCATGGCCCAGCGGGCTTCGTGATCGCGCGGGTCGATCGCGATCGCGCGCTCGAGGGCATCGCGAGCGGCATCTGTCTCGCCCGCAACCAGGGGCTCCTGCCCGAGCAGCTGAAACGCAGTTCCGAGGTTGTCGTCCAGCCGGGTTGTCATGGTGAGGTGCTCGAGGATCTCGTCGCGATGCTCCTCGGGCGACTGGCGGGCCCTGGCGAGTGCGAGCGCCAACTGAAGGTGGCCGCGAGGCCACTCGGGAGCGCGCGAGACCATGGTTCGATGAAGCTCGAGGCTCTCGGTCGTCTCACCCCGTGCGATGAGTGCTCCTGCCAAGGCGCCCATGACGTTGAGGTCTTCAGGCGCCAACTCCTTGGCTCGACGAAAGAGCTCTATGGCCGCGTCGAGGTCGCCCGCGGCTGCGGCTCGTCCGCCCTGCTCGAGGAGGAAACCGACGCTCCTCGGTACGAGCGCGCCGAGCAGCGGATCACTGAAGGCGACTTCGCGGTCACCGGCTCTACCGAGCTCCTCGCGGGCTGCGTCGAGCTCGCCGAGATCCCGCAGAACCAGCCCGAGCTGGTAGTGAAGCAGCGAGGCCTGGGGTTGGATGGCGAGCGCCTGGCGAAACCTGCGAACGGCTTCTTCGTCATCTCCGAG
>JANQPS010000252.1 GCA_028285365.1 Thermoanaerobaculia bacterium
GGCCACACGGATGCGCCTTCGATCGGATTGCCGTTGTCATCGACGACCCGACCCGTGATGCGAAATCCCGATGTCATGGTGAGCTTGACCTCGGTGTCACCAGTCAGCTCGATCTGGCGGGAAGCTGTCTTGAAGTCGGGATGCTGAGCGGCGAGCGTCACCGGTCCTGGGCTCAGCCCAGTGATGCGGAAGGCACCTCGGCTGTCGGTGGTCTGTCGACTGCGGCCGCGGTCGACCGATGGTTTCCAACTGCGTGGACTGTCGACACCCGCGACGACGGCTCCGCTGATGGGCGCACCCTCTTCGTCGGTCACTGTGCCAGTGATCACGGGCCCGAGTGTCATGACCATCTCGATGCCGTTGATCCGCTGGCCGACCTCGAGATCAAGAGTCGCGCTGGCCTTGCCCTGTGCGGAGTCGAAGCCTCTAGCGCTCAGCTGCCAGCGCCCCGGTGAAAGACCGGTCAAGCTGAAGGTCCCGTCGGCCGACGTAGAGGCAAACTCTGTCCTCAGGTGAGCGACCGGACGGTTCTCTTCCACTATCGGGTAGGCGATGACTCTGGCTTCGGCCATGAACTCGCGGTTCTGAGTCAGGACTCGACCCGAGACGGTGGCTCCCGGGACGAGCACGATCGCCAGGTCTTTGGCCGATGGTTGTGCGTCGAGCTGCCGGGTCTGGTAGCCGGAGGCTTCCACCTTGAGTGAGAGTTGCTCACCTGCCTTCAGACCGTCGAGCTCGAACCTGCCGTCCGCGTTGGTCGTGACCTGTTCGAAGCGAGGCGGATTTCTCACTGTCGTCGCTGCGCTCGGATACATGCTGATGGTTGCTTCGGCGATGGCCTGCTCCTGTTCGTCGGTCACCCTGCCGCTGATCCTGGCCTCGGGATCGAGTGTCAAGGTGCCGAGCTCGACGTTGCCAACGTCGTCAGGGACTTCGACTCCGTTGACGCCAGCGGGCGCGTAGCCGTCAGCTGTCGCGTGCAAGTGGTGCCTTCCGGGTGCGACGGCCTGGAGTCTGAAGAGCCCTTCGGTGTCGCTGGTCGCGCGCAGGGTCGTCGGAGGGCGCGCGCGCCACTGCTCTCGAGTCGAGTTCGACTGTTTGCTCTCGAAGAGTTCGACCTCTGCGCCTACGATGGCGCGGCCGTCCCGATCGACGATGCGTCCCCAGGCCGAGCTCCCGGCGTCGAGCGTCACGACGATCGGCTCCAGAAGAGCATCGTTCGGCACGGCGATCTCGCGCGACTGCGGCACGTGCCGAGGGTGCTCGATGTCGATTCGATGGCGCGAGCCCCTGATGAGGGACGAGAGCTTGAAGTGGCCGTCTGCTTGGGTGGTCTCTTCCTGTAGGCGCCTCGTGTGGCCGCCAGGGTGTCTTTCCGTCAGCTCGTAGGCAACGACTTTGGCGTCGCTGAGTGACCCGCCCGACGAGTCGAGCACCCGCCCGTCGAGCGTGGCGACTGGCCACAACGAGACATGAGGCATCTCGATCAGCTGCGCCTCGGTCAAAGGCTGAGAGGTGCTCACCTTTGAGTAGCCAGGGGCGGCGACGCTCAAATCCACGCTGCTGCTGCTGGTCCAGGTCGTCAGCAGATAGCGACCGGTTTCATCGGTACGCGTCGCGTCTTCGATGCGTCGTGTTCCCCAGACGAGAGCGCCCGCGATCGGGTCGCCGGACTTCTGATCGAGGACGAGTCCGGCGACCGTGGCGGGGGGCTCCAAGCGCACCCTCAGCGTGGCGCTGGCTGCTTCGGAGTCGGTGGCGCGCCGAGGCAGCGTCAGCGCGGCGTTTTCGAGGGCTTCGGTTTCGATTCCGTACGACAGCTCTTCGTCCGGCGAGGCCATGATGGTGGCCCGGCCCTGCTCGTCGGTCAGGGCGACCGGCAGGAGTGACGAACCGATCCGCACGACGGCGCTGGCGACGGGTCGCCTCTGAGGGTCGCGAACTTCAATAGTGACCGGGGCTCCGGCAGACAGCTCGACCGTCGTGACCGCAGCATCGATCTGCTGGCGAACGGGGACGTAGCCGTCGGCAGCCACCATGACCTCGCGTGCGCCGATGACCGTGTGCTCGCTCCAGCCGTCTTTGTTGGTCCGTGACGCGATCCGATCGACTACCCATAGCTGCTGGTCGCCACCAAAGCGGCCCCCGACGATGACCAGCGCACCTTCAATGGCTTGGCCACTCTTGTCTTGCACTCGGATCCGGCTCGGCCTCACCTGAGGAAAGTGAAGGGGATCGAGGCGTTGTGAATCGAGCAGGGGTGCCAGTGTTGTGCGGACCGAGGCGCCGGTGGGAGAGACCACTCGCAGTCGCCATGGTCCGGGCTCTGGTGCGGAGATCCGAAAGGCGCCGTCGTCAGCTGTCAGCTCGAGGATCGCCTCTGGTGGCGGCTGGGCCTCGGGCCGCAGTTCCTGGAGTCGGCGCGCGTAGCTGGCGGGTTGGGGCTCGAGTCGAACCTCAAACCCCTGCGCGGGGTTGCCGTCGGCGTGGCGAACGCTGCCCTCGATCAGCAGGTCTTGCGCCGCCGCAACGGCCGCGACTTGGCACGCCAGGGCGAGGACACACGTCACGACAAAGCGCGCGGAGGTGGAACGGTGCATGACGCCCTCCATGTCTCTTCGGGCTACCCGAGGAAGGTTGGCCTATTAGACACCTCGGTCTTGCGACGTGGTGTCATGAGTCACGCTACTGACGCTACTGACGCTACTGACGCTACTGACTCAACTTACGTTTCTTCGTCTTGCTACGTTGCGGGGCGGGAACAGATTCCTGTTTGAGCGTGTGGTGGCTGAAGCGAGTTCGAGCTTGGATGGAGTCTTGGCCGCGCCATGACCTATAGTGCTCTCACCAGCTAGGTGGCAAGGTAGGAGGGGAACCCATGCGAAGCCTCGTGAGGCGGAGCGCGGCTGTTGGCGTCCTGGCGCTGGCGGTAGTCGCTCTGGGCGGTCCAGCAAACGCTCAAGGTGGTCACGGAGTCGTTGATCTGGCATCCGGCACGATCACACGAGGAGGCGACAAGCACCCCGCCGGTGCTCCCGTGGTGGTGCCTCGGTCGTCGAACCCACGTTCGTTCGTGGCCTTCGAATCGACGGTGCTGTTCGTCTTCAATCCCGCGGGTGGCGGGTGGGCCATTGCCGAATTCGAGAACGGTTTTGTGCGAGTGTTGCGAACAGGAGTTCGTGAGACGTCCGTACCGGTGATGACCACGACCGGGCTCTATTCGCTCTCCAATGATCTCGAGCTGTCAGGGCCTGCGGTGACGGTACCGTCGATCCACTCTCTGGTTCTCGGGATGGAGTATCGCGGAGAGGTCTTCTTGGGAGTGACTGGTGCGACGGGCCACTTCGATGGTCTGGTGGTGACCGACGGATCGGAGACCGGGACGCGTTTTGTCGGCTGGAACTCTTGCGTCCTGTCAGCGCCTTGTCCTCCGGTCTACTTCGGGCCTTTCCACATGGCGACGCTGGGGGACAGAGTTCTCTTCGATCGGGCGGGTGTGGCGCCGTGCCAGAGTCTCGTCATCTCCCCGGATTGCGGCGGTCTGCATGCCCTTCCCGCTGGCGACGAAGAAGCCATTCGACTCACGGAAGCTGACGAGATCGGCAACATGGTCACTGCTGGTGACTACGTGTACTTCTCGGAGAGGGTCGGGAATGTTTGGACGGTGGCATCGTCCAACGGCACGGAGCTGGGGTCCGGCACGGTGACTGTCAACGGTAACGGTACGGAACCACGACTGGTGGTGTTCCAAGGCTCTGCGTACTTCTTTCATCCGCTGTCTGGCGGCGGCAATTCGATGTCGCTCTGGCGAGCCAACAACGGCCGCGCGAGCGTGGCGATCCGCAACGTGGCGGGAGGCGCCGCGGGTGTCGAGGTCCTGGGTGCGGTGGCCACGCCGTCGCGCATCTTCTATCGTGCTCGGTCGATCGGAGGCCCGACGGCTCTCTGGTCGACCGATGGTCGCGAAACGGGGCTCATCGCGCAGACGGGCGGTGGGCCGGTCATCGACGCGCTGTCGGACGAAGCGAGTCGTCTCGGCTACGCACGCACGGCGACCGCGGTCGGCGAGCGCATCGTCTTCTCGGGTTTCGACAACGCAGCTGGTCGCGAGCCCTGGGTATCCGACGGTACGGTGCGGGGGACCTTTCGACTTGCCGACCTGAATCCCGGCAACGCCTCCTCCGATCCTCTCGATTTCACCTGGTCCGGCAACTTCGTCTTGATGAGCGCGGACACGCCACAAGGTCGAGAGCTGGTCGTGATGTCGATCGACGAGCTGTTCGCCGAGCCGGTCGTCACGATCGATTCGCCGGAGGTCACCGAGGTTGGTCAGTCGGTGAGCTTCGCCGTCGATTCGACTGATCCCGTGGACAGTTTCTGCTGGACGTTTGGCGACGAAGAGCCTGGCGAGCTTGGTTGTAGCTCGACGGCCGAGCAGCCTGAGCACGTCTACGAGGAGGTTGGGGACTATCAGGTGGGTGTCACGGTGGGGCGCAGGCTGCCGGCCGGCACGCAACAGCTCGTCGACGCCACGACCCAGATCACAGTCGAGTCCGCTCCCGACCCCGATCCTGAGCCGATCTGCGCCGAGTGCCTTCGGGACGATCGGTTTGTCGTGCGTGTGAACTGGGTCGATCCCACCGGTCGGTCGGGTGAGGGCGAGCCGATTCCGTATTCGCAAGACACTCTGATGTTCTGGTTCTTCGACCCGGACAACGTCGAGCTTGCAGTCAAGGTGCTCGACGGGCGCGATATCAACGACCATCACTGGGTGATCTACGGTGCACTTTCGGACGTCGAGTACACGGTGTCGGTAGAAGACACGCAGTCCGGACTCGTCGCGCAGTACGAGAACGCAGCAGGCGATCTCTGCGGTGCGATCGACGTCGAGGCTCTGCTGGAGCCGATTCCACCACCGTCCGACGTGGCTGGGGACGTGGCTCGTGGCCCCGCGCCCGGGTTGGCACCGGACTCCTGTGGCGACGACGCCGTCTGTCTTCAGGACGGTCGGTTCCGAGTACAAGCGCGCTTTCGCACCGACGTGGACGATCCGTGGCGCTCGGCACGACCGATCAGCTCCAACGGCGAGACTGGCATGTTCTGGTTCTTCGAGAGCGGCAACGTCGAGCTGCTGGTCAAGATCCTCGACGGCACGGCCATCAACGGCAACTACTGGTTGTACTTCGGAGAGCTCACGGACGTCGAGTACGAGCTCACCGTCACTGATACCCGGACCGGCGTGGCTCACGTGCTGGAGAACGCAGCCGGGGAGATCTGCGGGGGTGGCCTGATCGATCTTCTGCCTTCAGGCTAGGAGCAGAGTTCGCAGTCCTTGGCTCAGAGTTGCCGTAGAACAGTTCGAGAGCACGTGATCTCAGCCTTTTCTCACGTTTCTCTCGCATCAGAAGCGGGCCTCCTACGGCTAGATTGCAGTGGTCATGCCGCCACTCAGTCCGCCAAGTCGTGTGAGTACCCTCGGGAGCCATGGATCTCTACAACCTGAGCTGGAGACCATGAGATCACCCATGCGATCACCTGATGTGCCGGTCCGTCTCGGAGACTTTGTCTTCGAGCCTTCGACGGGTCTCGTTCGGTCGCTCTCGGATCCAGAACGATCGGTTCGGCTTCCGCCCAAGCCTTCGGCTCTGCTCGGCATGCTCATCGGCGCCGAAGGTGGTGTCGTGGCGCACGAGGAGATCCGAGACGCTCTGTGGCCAGACGTCCACGTCGACTATGACCAGAATCTGCGCTTCTGCGCACGTCAGGTGAGGGCGGCGTTCGGCGACAGTGCGAGCGCCCCTCGCTACGTCGGTACCGTTCCCAAGCGCGGGTATCGGTTACTCGTCGAATGTGGTGAGCCCCCAGATGAGGAAGCGCCTACGACGTCGCCGGGGGCATCAGCTCCATCAGCGCCATCATCTCCCTCGCGGATGTGGTGGGCCGGACTCGCAGCGATCCTGGTGCTCGCGGCCGCGGGTCTCACGCTTTTCTGGCGGAGCCAGGGAGGAGCCGATTGGGACGGGCCGGTCCGGCTCGCGGTCGTCCCGTTCGGAGCGGCCGCTGAGGGTCAGCGTGGCGACGATCTGGAGCGATTGGGTGAGTGGCTGCTGGCTCAGTTCGTCGAGGGCCGAACCGAGGTACTCGAGGTCGTCGGGCCGCGCACCACGGCTTCCTATTCGGGGTTTCCGTTTCCCGATCTCGAGGCGCTCGAGGAGGAGCTCGACATCGACTTCGTGCTCAACGCACGTCCCTTCGAGGAGGACGGCGAACGTCAGCTGATCGTTGAGCTCATTCGCCTCAGTGACGGCGCGCACCCTTTTGCTCGGTTCTACGAAACGGAGCGACCCTGGCGCGAGATCGGGTCCGAAGTGCTGCTCGAGGTTCTCGAAGCTCTCGACCTGCCCCGACCCGATCAGTCATCCACACCATGAACCTTCGAAAGTGAGGTCTGCATGAAGCCTGTTGCACGACGAGACGTCCTGAGGGTCAGTGCCTTCGGACTGGGTACCTTCCTGCTCGATCCCACGTCCTCGCGCGGTCAGACCGACGACGAGGGCGTCTCGGATCACTTCCCGGCGCAGGATTCCGCCTCGGTTCGCGAGGTCGTCAGTGCAGCGCACTTCAGTCTCGACAAGGTTCGCGCCCTGGTCGACGAACGACCCGAGCTCGCCAAGTCTGCATGGGACTGGGGCTTCGGCGACTGGGAGAGTGCCTTGGGAGCGGCGTCGCACACCGGCAATCGAGACATCGCCGAGTACTTGATGGCCAACGGGGCAAGGCCTGATCTATTCACCGCTGCGATGATTGGTCAGCTCGACCTCGTCAAGGCGTTTGTCGCCATGAGACCGGGCATCCAGAGCTCGCCCGGGCCGCACGGCATCACGCTGCGCCGCCACGCCGAGCTCGGAGGAGATGCGGCGCGCGAGGTGCTCGCCTATCTCGACGACCTGGGTGACGCCGACGTACGGGCCACCAACCTACCGCTGCTGCTCGAGAAGGAAGTCTACGTCGGCACCTATGTCTTCGGCTCGGGTGCGTTGGATCGGTTCGAGGTTGCCGTCAGTTCCCAGGGAATCCTCAGCTTGCAGCGAGCCGAAGGCACGCCTCGCAACCTCTTCCACCAGGGAGAGCACGAGTTCCACCCGGCCGGCGCGCCTTCGGCTCGGGTTCGCTTCGAGGTGAGCGGAAGTAACGTTTCGGCTCTCGAGATCCGCAACCCGGCCGTCGTGTTGAGAGCCGAGCGCAGCTGATCCGGGGCGTCCACCCGAACACCCTCGGTCGGAGTTTGAGAGCTCGACCTCGTCGCGCACGTCTCTTGCGTGGTGGCTCCAGAGAGTCACTGGACGCAGGAGAGGAGGCGAGGCAAGATATGTCCAGACTCCCGATGACTGAGCGATACCGCTGGCTGACATGGCGGTCGTCGAGGCCGCAAGTTCGTGCGGCGTGGGCAGCAACTGCCGTTGTCGCCATGCTGCTAGGTCGTGCTGCAACTGCTCAGACCGTGGCTCTCGATGCTGCTTCGTACACGGTCTCGGAGGGCGCCGGGGTCGTCCAGTTCTGTCTGCTGCGCAGCGGCGACCTGAGCGGCACCACCTTCACCGGTGTGCGCACCGTTCAGGGGACCGCCACCGACAACCTCCTCGACGGCGGACTGGATTACTTTGCGCTCGGTGGAGCCGGTGGGCTGCCGCCATTGAACTTCTTCGCGGGGTCCAGCCAGATCTGCCACAGCGTCACGATCATCGACGACACGATCGTCGAAGCTGATGAGACGTTCGTGATCGAGGTCGAGGTTTTTGCGGGCGGCTCCTTGGGGTCACCTTCGTTTGCCACCGTGACGATTCTCGACAACGACAATCTGCCGCCTGGGCCGCCGCGGCTCTCGTTCGACGTTGCGGGTCTGGACACCAACCTCCAGGGGACCTACGTCGTGCCTGGAGAGAGCGACGGTCGTCGCACGTTTCCACGGTGTCTCGGGGTCGTACCCGTCGTGCTCGACCGTGTGAGCGATAGCCCGGTAGAGGTGTCGTTGAGGGGCGATTCGGCACCGAGCGGGGATCCGGTCGACGTGACGGTGTCGATTCCTGCCGGCGAGCTCGGCACCTCGGTGGTGCTGGGTGAAGGCAGCTTCGGAAGGGGCTCCGAGAGAGGCACCTCCTGGAACGTGAGCATGGCCGCGCCTCGTGGAGCGGTAGTCGAGACGCCCTCGGGGATTCGCGTCGTCTGTCATCGACGAGTCGTGGAGTGTCGGGCGCGCGGTCCCAGCTTCGAGGACCAGCCCATCTGCTCGAGGTGCCCGGTCTGTGAGAACCGAGTCTGGCTCTGGGATGCCGGCTTTTTGCCTTCTTGCCCGTTGGAGTGCGAGGACACCGAGCTGGAACCGGAAGTGTTCTCGTGCCCGAGCACCGGTGTGTCAGCTGATGGGCCGACCTCTTCAGACCTCTTGCGACAGGATCTCGAGCGGCAGGCGAGCCCGCAGGGGACGCTACCACCAGTGGTCGCAACCCTGCGTGACTTTCGCGACGACGTCCTGGGGCGGTCGGATGCCGGCCGCTACTACACCGAGTCGTTCTACGGGTTTGGGGACGTCCTGAGTGACGCTCTGTTCAGCAGCCCGGGTCTCGTCTTCGACGTGCTGGAAGCCCAGGGCCCCTGGCTCGATGGGATCGTTGCCGCCAACGAAGGGCGCGGCTCCGAGGTGACGATCACGCAGGACATGGTCGCCGACCTCGGCAGCATCCTGGATCGCGTGGCGGAGTCTGGTGGCCGGGCTGTTGCCGAGCTGATCGAGCGTGACGAGACCGGTCTCGATCTGGCCAGTCTGCCGGGGCTCGACTTCGATCAGTTTCTCGAGCGTGTCGAGCTGGACGGAGGCGGGTTCGACTGCGAGCCCGCTGACGACACGCTGTGCCTCAACGGTGGTCGCTTCTGGGTACAGGTGGAGTGGACCGACTTCGAGGACAACGTCGGATTCGGGCGCGCCGTACCGCTCACCGACGACACCGGTGCCTTCTGGTTCTTCGACGAAGAGAACGTCGAGCTGATGATCAAGGTGCTCGACGGAACTGGTCTCAACGGAAACTTCTGGGTCTACTACGGAGCCCTTTCGAACGTGGAGTACACCATCACCGTGCTCGACACGATCACGGGTCGTGTGGCGACGTACACCAATCCGGCCGGATCGTTCGGCAGTGTGGGCGACACCAACGCCATTGCGACCACGAGTCAACGACGCTGGGGGCGTTCGCGGAACTCCATCTCGCCGTCGATGCTGCTGCGTGGCCTGGCCAGCGAGACATGGAAGAGGTTGGGGCAGAGCTGGGATCGAGTTTGGAGTGGTCGGCCGTCAGGGGTCGATCTCTTGACTCCCCGAGCGCTGCAACCCGTCACCACAAGTCCGGGGACCAGTGGCAACTGCGTTGCCTCAGGCACGAGGTTGTGCCTCAATAACAACCGGTTCGCAGTCGAGGTGACGTGGCGCGACTTCGAAGGGCGCACGGGTGTTGGTCAGGCAGTAGCCCTAACTCCTGACACGGGCACGTTCTGGTTCTTCGACGACGCCAACGTCGAGCTGGTGATCAAGGTGCTCGACGGAACTGCGCTCAACGGGCGCTTCTGGGTCTTCTACGGTGCGCTCTCGAACGTGGAGTACACGATCACTGTCACCGACACGCAAACCGGAGCGATCAGGACCTACACGAATCCACTCGGGGAGTTCGGCAGCCTCGGCGACACCGAAGCATTCTGAGGAGACCTCACTTGGCGCCTAACCTCTTTGCCGGTGTCGTTGTGCGCTCCGCCGCGCTCGAAGCGTTTCAGGGGATAGAGACTTCGACCCTGGTTTTGACGTTGGTTCTGACGTCGTTCTGACGAGGGTTGTGACTTTGGTCGTGACCATGTTTGCCCTGAGCGAGGCGTCGAGCGCACGGTCTGTGCTCGCTTTCGTCCATGGGTTGGAGGAGATTCCCGATGAGTGACGTCAGCACGTCAGGATCGAGCGGCTCAGGATGCGGACTTCCGGTCATCGGGCTCCTGCTGATCGTCATGGGACTCGGTATCAGCTACTTCTTCGTCAAGCCGATCCTGGACACCATCGAAGCGAGAGGTTGGGAAGCCACCGACTGCGAGATCCTCGACAGTGGCATCGACGTCAGCGAGGACAGCGACGGAGACACCTACGCGATCTACGTGAGCTATCGCTTCACGGTCATGGGCCGAGAGTTCGTGGGTGACCGCTATAAGTTCATGGGCGGCTACTCGAGTGGCTACGAATCCAAGCAGCGCGCAGTGCAAGAGATTGCGCCAGGTATGACGGCAACGTGCTACTACGATCCGGACGATCCCTATCAGTCGGTGATCAAGCGAGGACTGAGTCCGTTTCTCCTCTTCGGCTTCTTCCCGATTGTGATCTTCGTAGTCGGAGTGTTCGTGCTCTACGCGGGGATTCGATCTCGGTAGCAGGACGACCGTGATCACGGTGCCTCTTCACAGAGCGTGGCAGTTGCCGACCGGGTAGGGTTGATCGACACCTGCCACGACAGCGGCCTATGTGAGCCGCACAATCTCTCGAGGAGAACCCAATGGCGAAGTACATGATCATGGGAAGGTACTCACCCGCTGCGATGAAGGCCATCTTGGAAGAAGGCAGCGATCGTGAGGCAGCGGCACGTCAGGTCGTCGAGGCCGCCGGAGGAACGATGCTGGGCTTCTACGGCATGATGGGGCAGGACTACAACGTCTGCATCATCGTCGACGTGCCGGGCGTCGCCGAGTACATCGGTGCCATCGCTCCCGCCATTACCAGTGGCACCCTGGAGGCCTGGCGAACCATCCCGCTCATCGACTCGGCCGACGTCGTCAAGGGCGCTGAAGTAGCTCGCAAGGCATCGGTCGGCTATCAGCCACCGACCGGATGATTGACGAACTCGCTGGGAGTCCGATCTTCCTGGGTGGTCTGATCGTGGCCGCCCTGGTCGTCGGCTTTCTCCTCGACGAGCTTCGCTGGAGGCTCAAGTCCGACGAGGCCCTCGTCGAGATGACGCAGTCGTCTGACCCGAAGAGGGTGCTCGTGGGACTCACGAGACTTCGCAAACGGGGAAAAGACATCTCCGAGGGTATTCATCGAGTCCTGCCGTTTCTCATGGCCGAGAAGGCAGTCGATCGGGTGGCGGCGAAAATGGCCGTTCAGAAGCTCTACCCGGAGGACTACCAGTTGATGCGGAAATACTCCGGAACCGATGAGCTCGACCTCTGCCGTCAGAAGCTCGAGAGCCTGCACGCGAAGTACGGAGTCGAAAGCCGGACATGAGTGGGGTCGAGTCACGCGAACTGCCAGGCTGAGTAGGTGATGAAGATCGTCATGCCAGGTGGCTCCGGCCAGGTGGGAACGCTGTTGGCGAGGTCTTTTGCGGCAGCCGGACACGAGGTCGTTGTCGTCTCTCGGCGCGAGCCGGCTGCGGCTCTGCCCTGGCGATTCGCGGCCTGGGACGGCGCCACACTCGGACCCTGGGCTGAGGAGCTGGAGGGTGCCGACGTGGTGATCAACCTTGCAGGACGAAGCGTCAACTGCCGCTACACGCCCGCCAACCGGCGAGCCATCCTGGACTCTCGCGTGAATTCCACCCGTGTCGTGGGAGAGGCGATCGCCGCTGCGACCAATCCGCCTTCCACGTGGCTGCAGTCGAGCACGGCGACGATCTACTCACATCGCTACGACGCGCCGAACGACGAAACAAGGGGGATCATCGACGGGTCCAAGAGTGGAGCTGAGGAAGCCTGGGGCTTCAGCGTCGAGGTCGCTCGAGCCTGGGAGCGTGAGTGTCAGGACTCGCCCGCCCGAGTCCGCAAGGTGCTGCTTCGCAGTTCCATGGTGATGAGTCCCGACCGGGGCGGTATCTTCGACACGTTGTTGACGCTGGTTCGGCGCGGACTCGGTGGCACGAGCGGCGACGGAAGACAGTTCGTGTCGTGGATTTCGGATCGAGACTTCATCCGCGCACTCGACGTGCTGATCGAGGACGAGAGCTGGGAGGGCCCGGTCAACCTCGCCGCGCCGCACCCGTTGCCCAATGCCGAGTTCATGAAGGCGCTCCGCGAAGCTTGGGGAGCCCGGATCGGACTGCCGGCAACCCGTTGGATGCTCGAGCTCGGTGCAGTGTTCATGCGCACGGAGACCGAGCTGGTTCTGAAGAGTCGGCGGGTCGTGCCCGGGCCCTTGCAGACAGCGGGGTTCGAGTTC
>JANQPS010000261.1 GCA_028285365.1 Thermoanaerobaculia bacterium
CACCTGGGTCATGTTCGCTACCAGCGAGGAGAGCTGGAGCTGGCTCGGGCTGCGTTCGAGCAAGCGTACGGTCGCAATGAGACGCGGGCAGGCACCGCCCTGTGGCTCTCGCGCATCAGTGCAGATCTCGGCCGGCTCGAGGACGCCCTGGCCCATGGACGACGAGCGCGCGAGCTTGCCCCCGGTGCGTTCGGTGTCGAGGTCCAGATGGCAAAACTCCTGTTGGGGCAGGGGAGCTACGAGCAGGCTCGCGATGCTCTCTTGGCGTTGCTCGCTCATCCAGAGGTGGACTCGACCGTCCATCACCTTCTCGGCATGAGCTACCGAGGCCTTGGTGACATCGAGCGAGCTCGTGAGCACTTGCTCGCTGCGAGCGAGATGCCTACCGTCAGCCCCCGATCGAAAGACCCCGTCCTGCGGGTGGTCGAAGAGTTGATCGACGGCTCGAAAGCTCGAACGAGGAGAGGGGAGTGGCTCTTTGCGCAGGGGCGACATCACGAGGCGGTCATCGAACTGTCGCGGGCCCGCGAGGCCAATCCAAGCGACCCTTCGCTGTGGGCCAATCACGCGACGGCACTCCTGACCGCGGGGCGGGTCGACGAGGCCAGGGCCAGTCTCGAGGATCTCGTGAGCGCTCATCCGGGATTTGCCGGTGGTCACGCTGCGCTCGGAATGGTCCTGACCGTGAGCGGTGAGGCTCAGCTTGCTCGGGCCAGCTACGCGCGAGCGCTGGACGTCGATGGCCGCTCTCTCGAGGCGCTCGACGGTATGGCGACGCTCGACATTCTGGGGGGCGACTACCTCGGCGCATCGTCTCGGTATCGGCGGATCGTCGCGCTCGATCCCACGAACGCACGGGCGCACTACCGGGGCATCATCAGCGCGATCCTGGGCGCAAGACCAAAAGAGGCCGTCGCGCTGACCAAAACGGCGCTGAGTCTCGTTCCCGACGTTGAACCGTTACGCCTCCTTGCGGCGCGCACCCTGGCCTGTCTCGACTCGCAGGGCGCCGGGCTGAGGCGAGCACGCGAGCTGGTTGCTGGTCAGAGTCCTGATCCCGTCTTCACGCTGGAGTCGCGCGCGATGGTGGCGGCCGCTTCGGGCCAGGCCGAAGAGGCTGTGGCCGTCCAGCAGAAAGTGCTCGAGCGTGCGACAGATGCGACCCGCGAGCGCGTTGCGCGGCGGCTGGAGCACTACGGCACGGCGCAGGGTTGCCTGAGCGTCTTCGAGGCGGGAGAGTTTGCTCTGTGATGTTTTGGTGTGATGGCCTCCGACTCTCGTGGCTCGATCGTCTTGCGCTGACTCTTGCGACAGCGGTGACCAGTTTGGCTCTGGTCGCTTGTGGCGGCGCCGAAACCCGGCAAACCTCCGAGTCTCTGTCGTCGTCTCTGTCGTCCTCGTCTACCGCGCCGCCGATCGTCATCATCTCGATCGATACCCTGCGCTCCGACCGACTTCCGATCTACGGCTACGACGGCGTGGCGACGCCGGCCATCGACGCCTTGCGCTCGGACTCGCTGCTGGTCGAGCGGGCCTACAGTCATGTGCCGTTGACGTTGCCGTCTCATGCGTCTCTGATGAGCGGTCGCCTTCCGGGCGTCCACGGCCTGCGCGACAACGCCGGTTACCGGATCGGCTCTGATCTCTTCTGGCTACCGGCGTGGCTCGAGGAGCGCGGCTACGCCACGGGTGCGACGATCTCGTCGTTTGTGCTCCGGAGCGAAACCGGCTTTGCCCGTGGGTTTGGCGCCTTCGAGGAGACTCTGCCTACCGGATCCGGCGACCTGGCTTCGAGTCAGCGCCCGGGTGCCGAGGCCCTCGAAGCGATTCTCCCCTGGCTCCGGGCTCGTGGCGAGGATCCGTTTTTCCTGTTTGTCCACCTCTACGAGCCTCACACGCCGTACGCACCGCCGGAGCCTTTCCGGTCCCGCTATCAGGATCCCTACGACGGAGAGATCGCGGAGTCCGATCGAGTCGTCGGCCTGCTGATCGACGAGCTTCGGAGGCTCGGGCGCTACGAGGAGTCGCTCGTGATCTTGCTCTCGGATCACGGTGAGGGACTCGGCGATCACGGCGAGGCCGAGCACGGTGTCCTCCTCTATCGTGAGTCGTTGCAGGTCCCTCTGCTGCTCAAGCTCCCGGACAACCGCGCGGCCGGAACGTCGACCGCCGTACCCTCCGGGCTCGTCGACATCGTGCCGACGGTCTACGACGTCCTGGGGCTGACGGCTCCCGAGGACTTGGCCGGCAGGAGTCTGCTCGGCGAGTCGCCCGCGCTCCCGGTCTTTGCCGAGACGTTCTATCCACGTTTGCACTTCGGGTGGAGTGAGCTCTGGTCGGTCATCGACGGTCCTCTACAGTTCATCGGTGGTCCCAATCCGGAGCTCTACGACGTCATCGAAGACCCTCGCCAGCTCACCGATCTGCTGCAGGAGCGACGCAGCGAGTCCCGTCGCCTCGCCGAGGTTGCGGACCAGCTCCTGGTGCCACTGGTAGAGCCGGCCGCCGAAGACCCGGAAGTCGCAGCTCGACTCGAGGCGCTCGGCTACCTGACGTCCACTTCGATCGCTCCGTCGACTCTCGACCCCAAAGAACAGATTGCGGCGGTGGCAGAGCGTGACCGAGCCGTCGAGCTGCTGCGCTCGGGGGACGCCGTGAGCGCCGCCCGTCTCCTCGAGCAGCTGGTGACGGATCATGAGGGGATGGTCGACGGGTGGGATCAGCTGGCTCGCGCTCGGGAGTCTCTAGGTCGCTTCGAGG
>JANQPS010000272.1 GCA_028285365.1 Thermoanaerobaculia bacterium
CCCGCCGAACACGAGCTCGACTACTATCGCCTCCAAGAACAAACCCCCGCTAACGCGGGACTCAACTAAACGAGTCTCCGGAAAACCCGGGGCGGTTCACTCGACGGTCCTGACGGCTTGTGCCTCGCCGCTCGGCGCGTGCTGATCGCCTCCACCCGGAATCACGTTCCCGGGTCAGACCATGCGGCGCCCGCGTCAGCAATCGGATGGGCTCCCGTCAAGACGGGTGCGGCGACCTCTCTGAGTTGTAGCGACCGACCAGACCCAGCGCTGTCGAACCCAAAGGGCCAGTGCGGCGCCGCAGTAGCACTACTTCTAGTACAGAAAAGGGTTTCCAGCCTCATAGGGAGAAAGTCGATCCTTTTCACTGCGTGAGGACGCCCCTGCGACTTCGTTGGAAGCCCGGAGCGTCGCGAAACCAGGGTGCCGTGGCCTTGGCTCGGCGACGCTGCAGCGGTCTCCCAACGACTGGTCACGTATCCCGCATCAGAAAGTGAGCACCGTGTGAACTCGCCATCCGCTCTCACAAGCGTCTGCCTCCTCCTCTTTCTGATTCTGCTCGCTCCATCCGTCCCCGCGAGCGGCCAAGGCTCATCGGCGGATCTCGACCAATTCCTCGACGAGATCGACCAGCGCATCGAGTGGGCCGAGGGCACCGTCGGACAGCAGCGCGGCACACTCTTAGCCATCATCGACACGATGCTGCACCGAGCACGTCTTGGCAATCGATCCAAAGCGACTCCCGACTGGGAGAGCGGCAGGAGTCGCATCGAGCATCTCAAGCGAAAGATGGAGTTCAGCCGTTGGAGTTCGGGCCCGACTGTCAAGTCCTCAGCCGAACCTCCTGGCAGCACGGGGACCTTCTCCGGCAATACCTCTGACGCGGACACATCGAGCCCGATCGCCGATCAGGTCATTGATGTCTACAGCGCCGGTGGTCAATACATCCAGACCGAGTTCACCAACGCTATCGGTGACTACGCGGTGGGCCCTCTCGCCGCCGGAACGTACTTCGCCATCGCGGGCAGTCAGGGGGGCTACCTGCCTGAGCTCTACTCTGAACTCCCATGCCTTCCAGGTTCCTGCGTGCCGACGAATGGAACACCAATTCTGGTGTCAGCTGGAGCCAACACCTCGGCTATCGACTTCACCCAGACGCTAGGCGGTACTCTGAGCGGCAACGCCTCGGACGCAGACACTGGTCTTCCGATTCCCAACCAGTGGATCGAGATCGTCACGCAGGACGGCTTCTTCGCTGCATTCACGTCCACAGATGCTGCCGGGAACTTCACGGCTCGAGCACTCCACACCGGCGACTTCTACGCACGAGCCGGCGCAGTCGCAGGCTACATCCCGGAGCTCTATGCCGAGGTGGCTTGCCCCTTCTTCGATTGCTCGTTTCAACTGGGGACTTCGGTCTCGGTCGTAGCAGGCAGCGACAGCTCCGGTGTGAACTTCACTCAAGACTTGGGAGGAGCGATCGCGGGTACCGTCTCTGACGCATCGTCGAGCCTGCCAATTCAGGGGCAATCGATCTCAGTCTTCACCTCCGATGGGCGCTTTGCGTCGAGCGGCTTCACCGATTCGGCCGGGGTCTACTCCGCAGGCAGCCTCCCCGACGGCTCCTACTACGCCAGAGCCGAGGCGAACTCGGGCTACGTTCCCCTGCTTTATGACGGAATCACGTGCTCGCCGTTCGACTGCGAGCTGACGGCGGGCGACCTGATCTCCGTTACCCAAGGGAGCAGCACGGGCGGCATCGACTTCTCTCAGACCATCGGCGGATCGATCGCCGGAGTCGTCACCGATGCTTCCAACGGCAGTCCCATTCCTTTTCCCTCGGTGAGGGTTTTCTCGGACACCAGCTCGGCCCAGCTCTTCGCGGACTCCTTTCTGGACGGAAGCTATACAGTTGGTGGTCTTCCCACTGGGTCCTACAAGGTCACCGCCATCGCGCCGAACTACGCGGGTGAGCTCTACGATGGCCACCCCTGTCCGGACGGGCGTACCTGCAATCTGGCACCTGGGGACGATGTAGACGTGACGACCGGCGTGGTGACTTCGGGTATCGACTTCGGGCTCGACGATCCGGGCTCGATCTCGGGGTCACTGACCACCGGTGGCAACCCTCTCTTCATCACGGTTCAGCTGTTCTCTTCGAACGGCGACTACCTCGGCGCCACGAGTGGTTCTGACTATCGCTTCGATCAGCTGACCTCAGGTGACTACCTCGTTCGGACCGCCGACGACACATTCGTCAACAAGGTGTGGAACGACATCGTCTGCGAAGCTCCTTGCGATCCGACGATCGGTGATCTGATCTCAGTCCTACCGGGAACGGAGACGACAGACATCGACTTTGATCTTGCGCGCAAGGGCGCAATCACAGGCACAGTGAGAGATGAAGCGACAGGCCAACCGGTGGAAGGCGTGGTCCTCGCCCTCAATGAAGACGGAGCCGTCGTCGGCGCCACCTACATTTCGCCGGGCAACGGTTTCTACTCACTGTACCTGCCACCTGGCTCCTACTACATTCGAACGGCATCCGAATCCCACACAGACGAGATCTTCGACGACATTGAGTGCTCCACCACCTGCCCCACCACTCTGGCCACCGCAGTAGTCGTTGCCACTGGTATCAGCACAGCTGATTTCCGACTAACGGTTCTCTCTTCGGCTCCTTTTGAGGCCAGTTCAGCAGCGACAACGATAGATCGCCACAAACATCTCGACCGAGACCTCGTCCAGGCGTCGCTCAGGATCTCGTGGGCTCGCCGCGAGATAAGCCAACTGAGCTCGCGCGCGCAGAGTGCTGCGGTGACCGATGTCATCTCGTCAACTATCCGCAGGGCTCTCGAAGAGGCTCGTCAGCTCGATGAGCCGGTCGCGGCTGCGTATCGGCGAAGGGCTTTGTTGCTGCAAGTAGAGCTCGATCGACTACAAATGGACCTGAGAGCAGCTGCGCGCTCGAGCCTGCACGCGCCAACCAACCACCAGACATCCGGCCCCACAGGCTCGTTCTCTGGATCGGCCACCGATGCCGGTTCTTCGGACCCGATCGTTGGCCAGTTCATCGACATCTTTGACGTCAGCGGCTTCTTCGTGGAGACGGCCTTCACCGATGCCGCCGGCGCGTTTATCGCGACGGTCGACCCCGGGACCTACTTTGCCATCGCCGGAAGCTCTGCTGGGTATGTTCCCGAGCTGTACTCCGGGACCAGTTGCGCGTTCTTCAACTGTGATCCAACAAGCGGATCACCGATCGTCGTGACCGCCGGCTCAGATACTCCAGGAATCGACTTCACGCAGGACATTGGTGGCTCGCTCAGTGGCACCGTCGTCGACCTTTCGTCCGGTGCCCCAGTCGCCGGGCAATTCGTCGATGTGTTTCTCACCGACGGGGGCTACGCAACGACCGGATTCGCCGATGGCCTGGGCAGCTACGTCGTGAGTGGGCTGACCACGGGGAGCTACTACGCTCGCGCAGCTTCGAGAGAAGGCTATACACCACTTCTCTTCGATGGCATCGCATGTCCCTTCTTCGCGTGCAATCCCCAAGACGGTGACCTCATCAGTGTCACGCAGGGGGCGGATACCCCCGACATCGACTTCGAGCAAACCCTCGGTGGGAGCATCAGTGGGACCGTGACCGATGTGGATTCGGGTCAACCGGTGCAGCAGTCCGTCGTGATCTACAGAGAAGACGATAGCTTCGCTACCAGCGGCTTCGCCGACCCCAGTGGCAACTACTCAGCCGGCGGGCTGCCTAGCGGAACCTATTACGCTAGGGCCAGCAACCAGAGCGGCTACGTCCCGCAACTCTATGAGTCTATTCCCTGCCCGTTCTCGGCCTGCTCACCCTCTTCTGGCACGCCAATCTCGGTCACTCAGGGCAACAATGTCAGCGGCATCGACTTCGCTCAGACTCTTGGAGGAACCGTCACTGGAACAGTCACGGACTCCTCGACCAGCAATCCCATCCCGTTCCCTTCCGTCCGGGTCTTTCCTGACGATGGCGGCAGCTTCTCGGTTTTTGCAAACCGTGGAGCGGACGGCATCTACACAGCCGGCGGGCTTCCCACCGGTGATGTCAAGATCGTCGCGACCGCAACGGGATACGCCGGAGAGCTCTACGATGACCTGCCCTGCCCGAACCTGTTCTCCTGCAATCGCGAGCCCGGGACCCCAGTGTCCATCACCGAAGGAAGCACCACTGCAGATATCGACTTCGCCCTCGACCTCCCGTCCTCCATTACCGGAAGCACCACCTCTGGCGGTTTTGATGTGTTTACGACCCTCCAGCTGTTCTCTGAGCAGGGTGACTTCCTGGAGGCCACTGGCGGAGCGACATATACCTTCAGCCTGCTCAAGTCAGGGCGATACTTCGTGCGCACGGCTTCGATCTTCCTTCTCGATGAGATCTGGGACGACGTCATCTGCGAGGGTCCGTGCAACGCAACCGACGGCACACCGATCGACCTGACGTCGGATGAGGATCGCACAGGGGTCGACTTCGACCTCGAAAGGAAGGTCGGAGTCACTGGAACCGTCGTCGATGCCACGACCGGGCAGCCCGCCACCGGCGTCGTGGTTGCCCTAGACTCGGGCGGCGCCGTGGTGACTGCGGCGCCGATCTCCGGCTTCAACGGATCCTACGCCCTGTACCTCTTGCCAGGCGACTACTACATTCACACGGCAACTGTCTCCAACGTGAATGAGATCTTCGAAGACATTCAGTGTCCCAGCACCTGCGACACCGCGGGAGCAACACTGGTCACCGTGGGATCCACCCTGTTCACCCAGATCAACTTCTTCCTCGACTCCGCGCCAGAGCCGGGCCTCATCTTCACCGATGGGTTCGAGTCGGGCAACACGTCGCGTTGGGCGTCGCCGTGAAGCCGTCCCGAGGGCCGCAAGCCGGCGGGAGCCGCCGGACAATTCGCCACAGAAGAATTCGCTGGCGGCCCGAAGAGCACCAGTATCCAGCTCGATCAGCCCGGCTCTCCACCAAGCAGCGACCATGACGCGAACCCCCAAACACTCCCCTGACCGTTCCTCTCATGCTAGGCTGTCCCAGTAAGAAGCGGACACCAGCGTCCGTGCAGTGCAGTCCCCCTCGCGAAGTGATCCCTTACCAAGGTTTCTTCCAGAGCGGTGAGTCTCCGCTCGCGTTGCTGCGTTTCTTGGAAAGCTTCCGGCACGAGGTCGGAAGCGCAAACAACGAGCCCGCACGAGGCGGGAAGGAAGTCAGTCTTATGGGTAAGCGAATCTACGTCGGCAATCTGCCATTCAGCAGCACCTCTCAGAGCCTGGAAGAGCTGTTCTCTCAGCACGGTGAGGTCGAGAACGCCAACATCATCACCGACCGCGAGACGGGTCGCTCACGCGGCTTCGGCTTCGTGGAGATGTCGAGCGGCGCGGACGAGGCGATCTCGGCGCTCAACAACTACAACCTCGACGGCCGCAACCTGACGGTCAACGAGGCGAGGCCGCGCGCGGATCGACCGCGCTACTGATCCCTAGTCGGATCGACGGTTCTCACGGCGGTGCTTCGGCACCGCCGTTTTCGTTTCTTGGCGCTCTTTCGTCTTGCCTTCCTGTTCCGGGGGCGTAGCGCCCCTTCCCGTCACCGGGGAAAGCCCGACGAGACGCCTTACTCTGCCTTCTTGTCGTCGGGGTCGTCGGAGTTGAGCCGCGCGAAGGCGCGCTTGATTCCGGAGCCGAGGTCACCGGCAGCGCTCTCGAGGTCGTCCCAGGCTTTGGACGCCCCGGCCTTCAGCTCTTCCCAGCTGTCTTCGCTAGCGTCCTTGAGCGACTCGAGATTGTCGGCGACATGGGCGCGACGCTTCTTGAGCGCGGCGAGCTGCTCTTTGAGCTCGTCCTCGGCGCCTTCGCCAAATTCGTTGATGGAGCCTTTGAGCTCGTCGATCTTGGCGTCGATGGTCTCGAGACCTGATTTCATCTTCTCGCGGAATTCGTGTTTCTCTTCTGACATGGGAGTCGCTCCTGAGTTGTGGTGCTGCTAATGCGACTTTAGACACGTGCTGGCGAGCGATTGTCACATTTCTTCGACCAGCTGGCTGGAGTCGACACGCAACCCATAAGATGGCTAAATGACCTGAACAACTCGGATCGTCTCGAAGGCTAGAGGGGGCTGGGAGATGTTGAGAGGCATTGGCTTTGGGGCCGCGACCCGTGGCCGCTTTCTTCGCGCTCGCATTCTGGGAGTGTTGCTGGCGATCGCCACGTCTGCTGTGGGGAGCGGCGAGGCGACGGACGACCAAGGTCGGCCCAAAGACTCGTTGGATGAAGTCACACGCCGGCTCTTGGCTCCGGAGGCCCGTGACCGGGTCTCAGAGCGACTCCTGGTCCAACGTCTGGCAGAGCGTCGCAACGGACCTGGGCTCAAAGGTCGCGGAAACAGAGCGACAGCCACCTCCCAGGGCAAGTCGTCACGACCCCGACTGCTGACAACACTTCCGACCGCCTCGGCCCTCACAGAGCAGCTCAACGCCACCGTCTACCTGCTGTCTGCCGGGAGCGTACGGCTACCGGCCGGTGGCGGAATCCACAGGTTCTTGTTGGGCGCCTCTGCCCCAGACGAAAGCAACTTGCTCAGTGTGACGCTGGCGAACGCGGATCTGCTCGAGCTGAGGCCCACGACGTCACTGCGAGACGTCGACGGGGTCACAGCTCGGTCCAGCGCAGGACGTTCGATGCTCTGGACGCCCTCTCGACATGACGGCTATCTCCTCACGGTGCGCGCAGCAGATCAGGGTGGGAACGTGACTTTCGGACCGGCTACAGGACTCTCAGGAACCGTGACCTCGGCAGGACTCGGCAACCCGCTGTTCGAGGGAGAGGTCCGCCTCTGGAGCGCAGACGGCACGTTCGTCGACTTCTCGGTGCCACTGGCCGACGGCAGCTATGCCTTCATCGACATCGAGCCGGGTCAGTACCGAGTCACGTCCTTCGGTTTCGACGGCTTCGTCAATGAGGCCTTCGACGACATCGCCTGCTCGCCGACCTGCGACGGGACAACCGGCGATCTCGTGGAGGTGACTGCCGGCGCCATCCAGGCGGGAATCGACTTCGCGCTCGACGGAGTCAGCGGCACGATCAACGGTACGGTGACTCGAGCCGGTGATGGGAGTCAGGTGGAAGGCGCGTTGCTGCAGCTCTACTCGACCTCGGGTGAGCTGGTGCGACAGGGCGCCACGGATGCGTCCGGTGGCTACTCGTTGAGCGGACTTCCGGACGGAGAGTACGTGGTCCTCGCTTCCGCAGCAGATCTCCAGACCGAGCTGTACGACGACATTCCGTGCAACGGTGGGCTCGACATCGGCTGTACGGCCGCCGCCGGTACCCCGCTGGTGATTCATGACAGCAACGAGCTGTCAGGTGTCGACTTCGAGCTAGCCGCGTCCCCTTCGATCAGCGGCAATCTCAGCGATGGAGGTCTCGAGCTCATCGAAGGTGCGGCCGTATGGGCCTACACCACCGATGGCCTGGCTGCAGCGGTCGCGTTCACGGACGCGCAGGGCGACTACACGCTGTCCGAGCTGGCGGCGGGTGACTAC
>JANQPS010000273.1 GCA_028285365.1 Thermoanaerobaculia bacterium
GCTGAGACTCGAAGCGCTGCAGGTTCTCGCGATACTCCTTGTATCTCGCCTCCCCGATCTCACCGGCCTCGTAACGCTCTTCGAAGTCCTCGGGAGCCAGGGGCTCGCCATCGACCAACGGAAAGATCGCGGGTACGGCGGAGTCTCCATGCTGGACGGAAACGAGCTCGAGCCCAGCCTCCTTCAGGGCTTCCCCGAAAGGCTCGGTCACACCACTCATCGCATCCTGCTCACGCCGTTCGAGAGCTTCGCGACGCATCTTGAGAGCGTCAGACTCGAGAGCCGTCGAGAGTTCGTCCCTGATGAACTTGGCTAGCTTCTTGACCTTGTGCTTGAACTCCTGCCCGGCTCCGGCGGGAAGCCTCAGGAGATGAGGCCGGTCCGGTGCGGCGAAGTTACAGACGTAGGCGTATTCGATGCTCGGGCCGTCACCCACCAGGTGCTCCCGAATGAGCTCGGCGACGAGCTCGAGCCGCCGTCCTCCCCTGAGTCCGCGCACGAACATGTTGTGCCCCGTGCCACCACAATCCATCCCGAATCTGAGAGCCTCGATGGCGACCCGCTGGTGCTCGAGGCCATGGAGAGGATCAACGGAGCTCGTGTCTTCGATGCCGAGCTCTTCACCGCAGCTCCACCGCAGGTCGTCGGTCGAGACGGCAGCCGCTAGGCGACTCGGATGATTGCTGCTGGGCGTGGCGGACTCGGTCATGAGAGCTCCTCGAGTTCGAGCTGCCCGTTCTCGAACGAGGCGATCTCTTCGAGTGTCAGGCGGGCAAGACCGAGTATCGTACCTGCTACGGCGCCAGGCTCCGAGAGCTTGACCGGATCATCGCGGTGGAAAGACTCGAGGGCTCTCGTCGCGGCCACCATGAGACGTTTGAGAACGGCAAACGACGGATCCGAGAGCGGTGGGTCACCACGGTAGTTGTCGATTCTCCCAGGACGCTCATGGCCTGGCTCGATTCCCAGGAACCGTAGCGCCACGTCAGACGAGTAGCGGCCAAAGGCACTGACCAGCCCTGCATAGTCGGCAAACAGTTCATCGATCAGGTTGTTGCGCATGGATCCGAGGACCCGGAGAGTGAGATAGTGCGCACACTCGTGCTCGCGCCGAATGACGAGTGAGGAATCCAGCCAGGAGTCCTCCGAGAGCCCCATTCGGTCCGCGGTCACTGCGCTGTAGGGACCGGTCGAGAGGATGATCACCCGATCCTGATAGTTCCCCTTGTTCTGCCGAAATCGAGCGAACTCTTCGTTCCACTCCGTCGGCGAGGGTGCCCGATCCAAGGTGGCCTCCCAGGCCCTGCGATGACTGGCGATTCGATCCCAGTTGTTGAGGCCACCAACGATGCAGGCCCCCATTGACTCGGGGACCGGACGTGGCTCGTTGCGGAAGGTCAATGCCTGCACGAGACGTTCGAAGTCGGCCCGGTGGTCACTCACCAGCACCGGTAGCGCTCCCGCATGAGTCGGGTTGATGGTCAGCGTCAGCTGCTCGGGATGCTCGAGTACCAGGCCCTCGCCTGAGCTGGGCCAGCGCCCCTTGAGCGTGGCATCGCGGTAGGTCGGCGACTGGGAGATCCCCTCCCTAATCGGAAAGCGCAGCTGCACCAATCGGCGACCTAGCTCCTCCAGCACACTGCTCTCGTTCGCAGCCTGAGCGTAGTTGCGCCAAGCGGCAACGCACGGCTCGTCCGCCAGCGGGAGGTCTGCCAGTGTCTCTTGATCGACGGGCGCAAAGGTACTGTGGTTGTACTCCAGCAACTCGTCGATAACGCGGTCTTCGGCGCCGTGGGCTCGCAGGGTCTCGCGCCGCCGTGCGACTCTCTCTTCGTTTTGCATGGATCTCCTTGAGTCGCTTCTCGACGCTCTGTGCTCCCAGCCTCGAGCGGCTGAGCTGCGTCTCAAAGGCACCGCTCGTCGAGTCATCGAGCAACCAAGGCCTGTCCCGCGCTCTCGGGCCAGCGGCGCCGGCCCCGCTGAGCGAACGGAGAGGCTGAAGCCTGCCTAGACCTCCTGGCGCTTGGCGAGCGAAGCAAACATCCCGTCGAGCTCGATCAGCTCGTCGTAGCCACCTTCTTCGATGATCTGTCCGTAGTGGAGCACGATGATGCGATCTGCGTCCGCAATCGTGCTGAGACGGTGAGCGATGGCAATACGGGTGGCCTGCATCTTGGCCATGCTCTCGGTCACGATCGCCTGCGTTCGGTTGTCGAGCGCACTGGTGGCCTCGTCGAGGTAGAGGATGCGAGGCTTCTTGACCAGGGCTCTGGCGATGAGCAGACGCTGCTTCTGTCCACCAGAAAGACCGCCACCGCTGTCGGAGACGTACGTGTGCATGCTCATCGGCATCTGCTGGATGTCTTCAGCGAAAGCCGCCTTCGAAGCCGCGTCCCAGGCGTCTTCGATCGTCAGCGAATCGTTCGTGCCGACGATGTTGCGGTAGATGTCCGTCGGAAACACTCGGCTGTCCTGGAGCACAACACCGATCTGCGCGCGCACCTCGCGGATGTCGAGTGTGCTCAAGTCCTGGCCGTCGTAGTAGACCGAGCCCTTCTCAGGTATCTCGAAGCCCAGCATCATGCGCATCAAGGTCGACTTTCCGGAACCAGAGCCGCCGACGAGAGCGACAAACTCACCCGGAGCGATCTTGAGCGAGACGTCTTTGATGATCCAGGGGCCGTCGGGAACGTAGCGAAAGTGAACGTGAGACAGCTCGATCTCGCCTTTCAGCTTGCCGGGATAGGCCTTGAGGTCGTCGATCTCGGGCTCGGTCGTGAGGATCGGCTTCATGCGCTCGAAGATCGGCACGATCTTGAGCATCTGAAGCGAAGCGTCCGAAAGCGACATGCTCGCGGTCAGGAAGGCACCGTACGCAGCGTTGAACGCGATGAACTCGCCGGTCGAGAGGACGTCGCCACCACCTTCGGCCGCCTGACTCTGTTGGAGTGCTGCGAGGGCGAAGAAGATCACCATCGAGGACACCACGTTGAAGCCCGAGTTGAAGACCTGGACCACGTTCTGGATGCGCCCCACCTTGAAACCGATGCGGCGGGCTTCGGCGAACTCGGTCGCCCACTCTCTGAACGCGTGGTGCTCGGCACCGGCGACGCGGAGCTTGGAGACGCCGGAGATCAGCTGCAGGACCAGTCCTCTGATCGCACCGAGCATCGTCATCTGAGTCCGCTGGTAGCGCAGCTGAAGGAAGTTGCACGTGAACGACACGCTGATGAAGAGGGCGGTCAAGCCCATCGCAGTGAGCCCCAGCACCAGGCTGTAGCGAAACATCAGAAAAACGTAGAAGACGCTGCTGAACGAGCCGAGGATCGAGCTGACGCCGGCGCCCGCGATGAGACCACGAATCTGGCTCACTCCCCCGGCTCGGTCCGCCAAGTCACCGGCGGAATAGTCTCTGAAGAAGTTGGTGGGCAGATTCAGCAACCGGTCCCACAGCGCGGCCTGGGCGCTGTAGTCCATCTTTCCCTGGATCCTGAGCATCGAGATGCTCTGGGTCAGCTTGAATGCAACCTGCACCATGGCCGAGAGCAACAGCGCTGCGCCAAACTGAAAGAGGATGTTGCGACTGGCCTGAGGAATTGCGGAGTCGATGATCTGGCCGGTGAAGTACGGCGACATCGAGCCGAGCAGCCCCAGCGCGATCCCCATCGCGGCAAGCACGAGGAAGTCGCGTCGCAGACCGAGGATCGAGAACTTGGCCAGCATGCCGACGGTCATGTCCCCCTTCGGGAACGGGCGATAAAACGCCTTCGCAAACACACTGATCTGGTCCACGTTCTTGACCGAGATCTTCTCGCGACGATCCGAAGCCGGCGCGTAGAACTCGTACGAGCGCGCGCTCGTCGGCAAGATGGCGATGGGCTCTTCGTTCTCTTCGAGGCGACCGAGCAGAGGCCCCTGATCCAGAGTCCACCACTCATCCCGTAGCGCAACTTCTCGCATTCGGAATTGCGACGCCTTGCCGATCAGCTGGAGCTGGCGCTCGAACGAGTTTTCGGGATTGGCCTCGGGATGCTGGCGGATCTTCATCCCCAGCCGCTTGCCGACGATCATGCACGACTGCAGAACGGCGTCCTGGCGAGCTCGAGGATCCAGCTGTTCGCTGTCACTTTCGCCCTCGAGGACGCTGGCAAGCTCGCGCATCGCCTCGTCGCGTGCCGCCTCCGAGTACTCAGACTTGGTCTTGAGTCGCTGGAACTCGTCGACGACAGCAAGCTTCTTGTTGATGAACTCGCACTGACACAGGGCCTCGTGAAACAACTCGAGGCCGTTCCAGACGCCGTCCATGGAAATGACGTTCTCCGTCAGATGACCCGTCATCTGTGTCTCGCCGTCGCCGGCGTTCGATGCCTCGACCCAGGTGTCCGCCGTCAACGGAAAGAGAAGGCGCATCTGAGACTGCTCGAGCGCCTTGAGGTCCAAGACGATGCTGTGCTGAGTCGCTTCGGGCGCGGCCTCTTCCTCGAACACGAGCGTCTCAAGACCGATATAGAGAAGATTCCCTCGCGGAACACTGAGCCAGAGCACGTCCTTGTTGGATCGCGCGCGGGCCGAGTTCTCGAGAATGATCTCCTCGTCCGCATCGAGGTTCACGTCCACCAGCGGTCCAGGGATGATGTCGGCTGTCAGCTTGCGCGACATCTTGGCGACCCACGCATCGAGCTTCTCGATGATCGCCTCTTTCTGTTCTCCCTCGCTGAGATCTTGGACCGTCTCGATATCCAGGCGGCGCAGCAGAGTTCCCACCCGACCGACGGCCAGAAAACCGTTGCCCATGCCGTATCGATCGAGGTCCATGCCGCAGAGGAATTCGCCCTCGTCCAGGGTCACGAAATGAGAGCGGGCACCGGTCGGCTCACCGTTGTCGTTACCCACCACGAAGAGCTGAATCTGGCCGGTCTCGACGAACCAGATCGCATCCGGATCGTTGATGAAGAACGGATTATTGCCGTCCGCTTCTAAGAGCTCACCGTGGCCTTCGAAGACCGATACCGGGACTTCTTCGATGTCGATGTCGCTGGCTACCGCTGTCATCTGTTCGTCCCTTCCCCCATCGGCGCCGACTCGCGTCTCACCATCACAACCCCACCGTCACGTTCAGGACCCTGTTCTTCTCTGATCGCTTCGAGCTCGATTCCCATCACCATCTCTCTCACCAGTCGCAACGTCCTAGTGGTCGATCAGCCGTTTGTAGTGACCTTCTTGGTCCTTGAGCGTCTCGTGGGTTCCGCGTTGAACGATCTTGCCGCGCTCCATGACGATGATCTCGTCGCAGTCTTTGATCGTGCTCAGGCGGTGAGCCACGATGATGCAAGTGCAACCGCGACGACGGATAGCGTCGTCGATCAGCTTCTCGGTATTGGTGTCGAGAGCCGACGTCGCCTCGTCGAGGATGAGGATCGTCGGCTCTGCGACCAGTGCGCGACAGATCTCCAAACGCTGCTTCTGCCCACCGCTGAAGTTGCCACCACCCTCTTCGACCAGCGAGTTGTAAGCGCCGTCCCGAGTCTCGATGACCTCGTCGATAGCCGCGTCTTTGGCCGCCTGGGTCATGCGAGCCACCGGGATCGTGCTGTCCCACATGGTCACGTTGTCCCTGATGGTCCCGCCGAACAGGAAGATGTCCTGATCGACAGCCGCCATCGAATTGGCGATCAAGCTAGCCGGCAGCTCGTCGCGAGCGATGCCGTCGAGCAAGATGTCGCCGGACCACGGTTTGTATAGGCCGGTCACCAGGCGGGCGACGGTGGACTTCCCGCTGCCGCTCCCTCCGACGAAGGCAACACGTTGGCCCGGCTTGATCGAAACGTTGAAGTTCTCGATGAGGGGCTTGTCGAGCGGGCTGTACCCGAAGGTCACGTCGTTGAGCTCCACCTGGCCGGAGAGCTTGAGCATGCCCTTGGTCTCTTCCGGCGGGTCCTTCTCGTCGTACAGGGTGTCGATCGGGTACTGCAGAACGTCGTCGATACGGTTCATGTCACCTTCGAGCTCCTGCAGCTGACCGCCGAAGTTGACGAAGGTATTGAGCGGCTTGACGAAGTTGCCCATCAGCGTCTGGTAGGCCACCAGCATGCCGATGGTCAGCTCACCCTGGATGACCTTGAGACCGCCGATCACCAGGATCAGCATGGTCGTGAGCTGCTGAACGAAGAGGGGCACCGCGTTGACGTATTCGGCGGCGAGCAACAGATCCTGCTCAGCCTTGAGCGACTTCGCCTGGTAACCCGACCAGCGACCGAAGAACTCTTCTTCCGAACCGGTGGCCTTGAGCGTCTCGATACTCTGCAGACCGTTCATGGCCGTACCGACGAGTTTGCCGTCTTCCTGGATCAGACGGCGCGCGGCGTCGATACGGCGGCGAGACGCGAGTCTCACGGCCACGACGTTGAGTAGAGCCACTGCGATACACACAAACGTCAGCAAGAAGTCGTACACGAACATCAGGACGCAGTAGAAGACGATCAAGATGCAGTCGAGCACCGTGGTCGCCAGTCGTCCCGAGATGAGCGAGGCCACCTTGTCGTTGATCAGTACGCGAGACCCGATCTCACCGGCAAATCTCTGCGCGAAGTAGCCGACCGGCAATCGCAGAATGTGGTTGAAGAAGCTCGACGACGTACTCAACGAGAGTCGAGTCTCCATCCTCAGGAGGTAGTACTCCTGCAAGTAGGTCAACGACATCTGGATGACCGCGATGAGCCCCATCCCGGCCAGGAGAGGCCGGATGATGTCGGTCTTGCCGCCAACCAGCACCTCGTCGATGAACACACGTGAGAACGTGGGGACGATCAGTCCCGGGATCACGAGGAACAAGCCGCAGAGCACGGCGAACATGAGCGCGCGCTCGGAACCCTGGAGTCGCCTGCCGAGAGCCGGGATGATGCTCGGATTGGGGCCACCCTTCTCGAAGGTCTCGCCTGGCTGGAAGGTCAGCACAACTCCGGAGAACGAGCCGTCGAGCTCTTCCATGGAGATGATCTTGGGACCTTGAGCCGGATCCGAGAGGTAGGCCTTGCCACCCTTGAAACCTTCGAGCACGAGGAAGTGATTGAAGTTCCAGAAGAGGATGACCGGCAGGTCGAGATCGAAGAGCTTCTCGAGGTCTTCGTACTTGTAGCCTTTGGCCTCGAGACCGTACTTGCGCGCTGCACGCAGGACGTTGCTCGCCTTGGAACCGTCTCGGGAAACACCACACTCGACACGAAGCTCCTCGAGTGGCACGCGCTTGCCCCAGTACCCCAGGATGATCGCCAGTGCTGCAGCACCACACTCGACGGCCTCCATCTGCAGGATGGTCGGGCAGGCGGCACGCTTGTTCGGCGGCTTCGGATACTTGACCGGCTCGCGCTCGGCCTCCTCCTGGACCTCTTGATGTTTCTTCTTGTTCTTGGCGGCCTCGCGAGCCTGAGCCTCGGCCTGGATTTTCGCGGCGGGACGAATCCGACGCGGACCCTCCTCTTCGGGCTCCGGTTCCTTCTTCTTGGACTTCGCCTTCTTCTTGCCACCCGGTGTTCCGAACAGACCGGCGATCCCACCCTTGGGTGGTCCTCCTGACGCCGGTTTGGAGGCCGCTGGCTTTTCTGGAGCCTGCGCCGGAGCTGCCGGCTGCTCGCTCGCGGCCGGAGCCTCTGCGGGCTTCGCTTCCTGCGCAGGAGCGGCTGGCTGAGGCTGGGGGCTGGCCGGCTTCGCGGGGGCAGCCGGTTGCTGAGGAGCGCTGGGCTGCTGGGGCTGCGGCTGCTGCGGAGAGGCCGGTTGTTGTTGAGCCGGCT
>JANQPS010000289.1 GCA_028285365.1 Thermoanaerobaculia bacterium
ACGCGAATCAGCGGCCCCCTCGCCTGGCTGCTCGTCCTGTCGCTCCACGCGCGCAATCCACTCGTGCTCAACGGTGGCGACGATCTCCTCAGGCTGCTCCTCCTGTGGGGCCTGTTCGTTCCCTGGGACCGGCGCTTCTCGATCGCTGAACGTTCTGGTCAGCAGCCAGCCCCTCCCGCGCCAGGAGCGACCTGTACGTCCCTCGGCACGGCAGCTCTGCTGCTGCAGGTCGTGGTCGTGTACGTCTTCACCGCACTCCTGAAGGACAGCGTCGAGTGGCGTAGCGAGCTCAGCGCAACCTACATCGCTCTCAGCCACGAACGCTTCAGCTTTCTGCTCGGTCCGTGGCTCTACCAGTATCCGAGTGTCATGGCGACGATGACCGGTGCGGTGTATTGGCTCGAGCTCGTCGGCCCTCTGCTGCTGCTCGCTCCACCGCGCTGGGGCTGGCTGCGCCTCGTGGGCATTGGGACGTTCGTGAGCTTCCAGCTCGGTCTGTTCCTCAGCATGCGAATTGGCCTGTTTCCGTTGGTCAACATGGTCTCGCTGGTTCCCTTCCTGCCGCCTCTCTTCTGGCAGCGCTTCCCGACGTTGGAGCGCGCTTTGGACCGTCTGAGCCGAGACTCACGCCCCCCTGAGCATCGCGCGAGCTCGCCACAGCACGCCCGTGACCATCGAGCGACGAAAATGTCTCGCTTCTGTAGGCCACTTCGAGCTCCGGTGCTCATCTCTCTGCTGGGACTCAGCGCGCTCTGGAACGTCGCCAGTCTGAGCGGCGGGATGTTGCCACTGAGTCCGAGACTCAACAGCCTGGGGACGTCCGTCGGCATCCACCAGTTCTGGACCATGTTTGCGCCCTCTCCACCACTCCACAACGGCTGGCTCGTCGCCCCAGCGACCCTGGAAAGTGGCGAGCAGGTCGATCTGTTTCGTCCGGGTCGCCCGGTCTCGTTCGACAAACCAACCGATCCGCGGCTGGAGTATCCCTACGCACGCTGGCAGCGCTATCTCGAGCATCTTTGGCGCACGGACGAACCCGTGGGACCCGAGCTGCTCGACTATCTCTGCTCACGATGGCCCAAACAAGGCGAGTGGGGCGGCGGCGGAAGAGTCGCCACCGTAGACCTCTATAGAGTCCGCGAGCTCATCGAGCCCAACTACCGCCGCCGGCTTTTGCCTCCCGAAGTCATTGCAACCGCAAACTGCTCAAGCGACCGCGACTGAGGTCTCGGCGCGCGCTCGGCTCTGCAACCACCCTCCGAGCACGTTGCCCGGCAGCAGACAGATCAGGAAGACGGCGTGGTACCAGATGGGGAGTACGTCCCAAAACTGACTCTGGACGAAGATCCCGATCGCCAGCTGCAAGACTCCGAGAGCCAGCGCGTGCCCTACCGGTGCGCGAGCAGCTAGCCGAGCCGTCAACCATCCGGCGACGATCGAAAAGACGATCGACAGAACCAAGATAGTGACGAGCGTCGGCGTCGAGGTCGTCACGAGGTTCTCGTCGAACGCTTCGGGGTTGACACGGGCGACGAGTTGGTTGCCCGTCAACCAGAGCACGGTCCAGGTGACCGTGCCGGCGAGAACGCTGCCTAGTGATCGCATCATGAGAAATCTCCTCTCAGAGAGTGGCGTCTCGCGGACGCCGAACGTTGTGATGACGGAAGGTTGGGTGGAGTGAGAGTTCAGACTCGTCGAGTCGTTCTCAGTCCAGTGACCAGTGCACGGAGCGGACGCGGTCGGGGTTGAACGGTGCAAACAGCTTGAAGACCAGGTATAGGAGACGCGTCCCGATCGGCGGCTTTCCGGTCTCGATGACGGCCTTGAGCGTCTTGCAGATCATCGGCCCGCCCTGAAGCATCTGCTTCGCCGTCTTCGTGCCGACCGGCAGGTTCTCGAGGGTCATGGTGACCTCGACACCGCCGTCCTTGACCGAAAGGTCGTAGACCACCGAACACTCCGGATCGTCGTAGCTCGTGAAGCGGAACGTGTGTGAGAAGCGAACGGGCTCCTCGATCTCGATCACGCGCCCGACCACGGCTGTGTACTTGCCGTTCGGAGAGCGCATGCAGAAGATCGCGCCCGGCTCCAGTCCTTTGGTGTCCATTCGAGAGTCGAACATCGCTTTCTGCACTTCATCGGTCTTGGTGAGCTCGCGCCACACCTGATCTACGGTGCCGCGAATGAACACCCGAAAGACCTCGCGAGGAGCCTTCGGCGAGGTGCCGCTCTCCTCGGCGCCGTCCTCAGAGTCGTCTCCCGCCTTCCTGTGCTGTTCGCCTTTGGCGTCTCCGGTCATGTCGTCTCCTCCTCGTTCGCAGTCTCGACTCGATACTTGAGCGCAGTGAGGCGACTTGCCCACAGTTCGCTGTACTCGGTCGTCCATCGTTCGTGAATCAGTTGGATGGGCACGGCATTGAAGTAGAGACGTTTGGTCCGACCCTCTTTGACCGACACGACGAGCCCACAACCCTCCAAGACGCGAAGGTGCTTGAGCACGGCGATTCTGCTGGTCTCGAAGTGTCGGCACACATTCCCTACGCTCGTCCCCGGCTCACTCTTGAGGATGTCCAGGATCTCCCTGCGACTCCGGTGGGCAAGGGCCTGGAAGACGTCGTCGAGCTCTTCATCTCTCATATGTAACCGATAAGTTACATATCAATCACTGCTCCGTCAAGACATTGCGCCAAGACTTTCTGTGCGAGCCCCTGGCGGACCTCGAGCGCCATCCGCGTAAATCAAGACAGGAGGAGCCAACTACAGCGCGCCAACGCGCACTCGAGGAGCCACCATGAAAACCGAACCCTTGCCAATAGCAACCATCGAGATCGACGAGACCGAGGAGATCACGGCACCACTGGTCGTACCCCCCGAGCTCCGAGACCGGATCTCTCCCCTCTCAGCGCAGTTTCGAGCGGTCACGGAGAAGGACCTCGAGCCACCCGCTGCCATCATTCGGGTCCGCCCATTGGAACGCGGCTAGCCCCGACGTCCACCGCCTCCCTGCTCGCCGGCCGACGGGCCGGCGCCCCGCACCCCCCAACCCGCAAGTCACTCGGTTCGCTTCAGGTGAAGCGGGCTAGACCTCTAGAGGCCCTCGACCCCCCGAGCCACGACGACCGAATCCAGATAGGGCACTTCGGGGACGGGCCGAGGCTCCAACATGAGGAGTCGGCGACCGTCTGTGGCCACGGTAAATCCAGAGTTACCTGGATCGACGAACGGGATGCCTGACAGATCGGTCCGCCACATCTCAGAGCCCGTCCTCAGCAGAGTCGTCTCCTCCTGCACCCGAATCTCTGCACCCTCGACTGCAAAGCTGGTGACCACCAGCTCCTGGCGCCCCGTCATCCAGTGAAACAGCTCTCCACCATCGGGGCTCCACTGCGGCCATCGGGCTCCATCGTGGGTGATCTGCCACTTCTTGGAGAGATCCGGGAACGACCGGACATAGATCTGGACGACGGAGTCGAGCTCGTCCGATTCGTAGGCGATGAACTGACCGTCAGGAGAGATGCGCGCGTTGGTTTCGTTCGCCGGGCTCTCGAAGAGAGCAGCTGGTACCCCCTGAGGCTGGAGGTAGTAGTCGAGCAGAACCGCCAAGACATCCCAGCCGGTGTCCGTCCTCTGTTCCTGATAGACCAGTAACTCACCGTCGGGCGAGAAGCCCCCGGGACGCTGGAGCCGGGTGCTCTCGGTGAGTCTGCGCTCTTCGCCGACTCCTTGCGCATCGAGAACCCACAGACCGTCCAGACCCGCTGCCACGAGATACTCACCACTCGGGTGCCAGACCGGCCACCTCAGCTCGCGATCCGAGAGTCTCGTCAGCGACGCTGTCTGGAGATCAAACCGCCACAGGCGAGCCTCGCCGCCGCGACCGATGCGCACGACCATCTGAGTGCTGTCCGCCGAGAGTCGCGGTTCCGAGAACACCCGGTAGTTGGGATCGACCACTTGCCGCCCACCTTCGCGATCGAACCAGACGGGGCGACTCTCAGCGGTCAGCGGAGGCCCAGGCCGATAGACGAGCAGGTCCGGCTCCGCAACAGAAAACTGTGCACCACCGTTACGCGAGTCGTACTTGACTCCTTCGAGAGCCACCTCTGGAGCACCACGGAGCTTCAGGGTGTTCAGGTCGATTCCGACCCGGTAGAGACGGCCTCCTCTCACGTAAAACAGCGTGTCACCCCGAATACGGCCGTGCGCTCCTTCGATCAAGAGAACCGGCTCACCCCCTTCGAGATCGACCACCTTCAACACCGCCTCGTCATAACCCTTGCCTTCGTACTGCACCGTAAACAGCACCCGTTGGCCATCGGGCAGGAACTGTGGCCAGCGATGTGAACGTTCGTGGGTCGCAACGTCGAGCTCGGTCAAAGGCTGGAGCACTCCGCCGTCAGCCGGCACCCACGCAAGGGGCGAGGTCTGCGTGGGCGCGAGTACGATCACGTCGTCCATGGACCAGGACGCTCCTCGGAGGTTGCCCCCAACATCGTTGAGAACGATCGGAGAGCCGCCGTCGAAGCGAACCTTCATGAGCTTGCGGTCCGCTTGAAAGCCGAGCCACTCTCCATCGGGCGAGAAGAACGGCTGACGACCATCCACTGAACCTTCGACCTTCCTCGCATCGAGGCTGTCCAGCGATCGCACGTAGAGCTCCTCGATGCCCTCGGCGTCGACCCCGGCGTAGACCAGATGCCTCCCGTCAGGGCTCGCACTCACGGCGGTCGTGTAGTGATCCGAGAAACTGACGCCAGGCTCTGGCGACAACATCAGTGCCGAAGGGGGCGACGGCGAGCGTAGCCTCTCGGGCTGCAAGACGAACCAAGCTGCAACCGCAACCCCCGAGGCCACGGCGGCAATCACCCACGGGGCGAGACGACCGAGCCAACCTTCCTCTCGCCGCTCGCCGGGAAGCCCGCCAGCCGGAACATGATCGAGCCACTCTTCGATCTCCACTCGCGCATCGCCGATGCTCTGCAAGCGTCGACGACCGTCCTTGCGAAGGCAGCGTCTGATGATCCGCTCGATCGCCAGGGGAGTCTCCGGTGGCAGCCGGCCGAGGTCCGGCTCGTCCTTGAGAATCGACGCGAGCACGTCGGACGGCGTGGTTCCGGAGAACGGTCGCCGTCCGGAGAGCATCTCGTAGAGGACGCAGCCGAACGCCCAGACATCGGTCCTGGGATCGACCCGTTGACCTCGTGCCTGCTCCGGGCTCATGTAAAAGGCCGTCCCGAGGATGACTCCGGTGCGTGTGGCGGTGTGCCCCCAGTCCGAGTCAGACTCCTCCTGTTGAGTCGGCTTGGCCAGTCCGAAGTCGAGGATCTTCGCCTGATCTCCTCCGATCTTGATGTTGTCGGGCTTGAGATCCCGATGAACCAGGCCGCGCGCGTGCGCAGCCTCGAGCCCGCTCGCGACCTGGAGCGCAATCTCGATTGCCTGCCCCATGGGCAGCGGCCCACGTGACAGAGCCTCCCGCAACGTCTCACCTTCCAGGAGCTCGAGGATCAGATACGGCTCCGAGCCATGACGCTCCAACCCGAAAATACCGGCTATGTTCGGGTGATTCAGCGTCGCGAGGGCCCGCGCCTCACGCTCGAGACGCTGTAGGCGCAACGAGTCTTCACTGAGTCCCCCAGAGAGCACCTTGATCGCCACCTCGCGACCGAGAGTGTGGTCGGTCGCCCGATACACCGCTCCCATGCCCCCGCGCCCCAGCAGTCCGGTGATCTCGTAGGAGCCCAGTCGGGAGCCGATGTCGATCGGACCCCGCTTGCGCTCGTCGTCGAGCATCTGGTCCATCGACGCGACAAACGAGCGATCCAGCGCGCCAGCGGGCTTGAGGAAATCGTCCTCGCTCTCCGCCTGCGCGAGCAACGACGCAACCTGTTCACGCACCTCGGGGTCGTTCGTTGCGCGCCGCAACTCGTCAGCTCGTTGCTCGACGGGCACATCGAGAAGGCGCTCGAACAGGCTGTCGATCTCGAGCCACCGACGATCGTCGATCACAACTCTCTCGCCTCTCGTTCTCGCATCCCAGCTGACTAGGAAACTACCGAACTACCACTGTCGTCCCCTCGACGGATCGCTCCGTCGAGTCTCGTGATCCGAGGCCCGAGCCTCGGAGTGTCCACAAGGTCACTGCTACCAGGAGAATACCGAAATCGACCTGCTGACTCTGGCATTCCACCATGGGACCAAACGACGCCTGGCCGGCCTGCCTGACAACGACGGGCCCGGACCCCGCGACCTGTCTATTCGGTCGGAGTCAGATCCTGCCTGAGCCAAGCCCGGGCTCGCATCCAGTCGCGCTGCGCAGTGCGCAAGGACACACCCATCGCCTCGGCTGTTTCGGCTTCGTTGAGACCGGCGAAGTATCGACATTCGACGACCTGAGCCAGGCGCTCGTTGCGACTCCTCAAGCGCTCGAGGGCCCGATCGAGATCCAGCAGTTGCTCCGCGTGGTCATCGATCCGCACTTCGTGCTCGTCGAACGTGATCGGCTCGGCCCCACCACCACGTTTTGCAGCCGTCTTGGCACGAGCGAACTGAATCACGACCTGTCGCATTGCACGCGCAGAGACCGCGAGGAAGTGCCCCCGATCTTTCAGGTCCAGTCCTTCCTGCTGCGCCATCTTGAGATACGTCTCATGAACGAGCGCCGTGGTGTCGAGGGTCGTGCCGCGACCGCGTCTGACCTGGCCGCGAGCTATCCGGCGAAGCTCGTCGTAGACCATCGGCACGAGTCGGTCGAACGCGCCCCGATCCCCGTCGCGCATGGCGTGCAGCAGTTGCGTGATCTCGCCAGCCGGTTGTTCCACGACGTCCCCACCCACTCCGTCTACGTTGCTGTTCTCAGCGCTCTTCTCTGCTCGATCCGCATTTGGTACCGCTCTCGGCGCCGGCACCACGTCGGCTCTCTGGCTCGACTCACACTGGTTCGCAATCAGGCTCAAGATCTTATCCCCCAACTCGCGAGTTCCACTCCGTCAGACGAGCGTCGCCTGACGTCACGAGGGCGCGATGATGTGTTGTCGTCCGAAGGTTCAACAGACTCCTAGCAAGCTCCGGCTGATCGGCGGAGTCAGCGCCCCACGGCTCCAGACTCCAAGGCGCCGGACTCCAGGTCCGCCGAATCGACTAGCCTGCCCAGCTCGTCACTGTCTGGCCTGGGCACCGGCCTGGGCCTGTCCGACGAAGACCGAGGACGTCCGGGCAAGAAAGGCAAGCGAGGGAAAAAGGCCGGTACTGCCTCCAGGTAGCGTCGATACGGCAGGCCGAGAGCGTCGATCAGGTCGCGCTCTTCCAAACGAATCCCGATGACCACGTAGATGCTCATGAGCACGGCGAGAACCAGACGTCCCACCGACATGACGGGCGCTGCCCAGAACATCAACAGCATTCCCAGCATCAACGGATGGCGAATCTGACGATAGGCGTACCCCACCTGAAACGGTACTGGTCTGTAGGGCACTCCGCGAAAGTGGAGCCACACTTGGCGAAGTCCGAACAGGTCGAAGTGATTGATCATGAAGCTCGCCCACAGCGTCAGCAGCGCGCCGTAGGTGAACAAACCCCAGGTGACGGCGGCGAGCACACCGTTCCCGATGTTCCAGACTTCGCTGGGAAGGGGACGCCAGCCGTAATAGAGAAAAGCCAGGACGCCAGTCGTAGACAGCACAAAAAGGCTCCGCATCGCAGCTGCAGGAACCCAGCGCGCCAGTCGACGCTTGACAGAGCTCCTGGCCATCACGCTGTGCTGAACCCCGAAGAGCATCACGAGCAGGGCGTTGCCCAGCAACGCACGTCCAAACGAAGCGTCCGGGCCACGGCTGACCGAGCGCGGAACACCGAGATCACCGCAGAAGGCGATCAGGTAGCCGAAGCTCGCGAGGAAGCCGAGATAGGCGATCCCGCCAAAGAGCAGCACCAGCCACCTCTGGAGCCGACCGGGGTCTGACTCAGGTCGAGCCGACTGGCTGACCGGCGAAGGGTTGACGGGGGATGAGTGCTGCTCCACTTGGTGATTCCCTGACGATTCTCACGACGACCGAAGGGACAATCCGGGGACCGAGTTTCACTAGGTCAGGGCACCGCCTGCCCTCATCCCCCGTCACATACCTCTACGTCACGAGCCATGAGACCCGCCACTCATGGGTTCACGAACCGTCATTTCGTCCTGCGGAGCTATGCCGCAGCTACTGGACGTTGGAGTCCCACCGTGTCAGAGCCTGCTCGAAGCCATCGTCGAAGATCGAGGACAGCGCCAGCCAATGCAAGAGAAGCGACCTGAGAGCGTCGGGCGAGTTGTCTGCGGCATCGCCACCTTCCTGGTTGGCGGTGTTGATCCCGTGACAACCATCGCAGGCCCTCATCTCACCAGGCTGGAAGCTCAGCCAGAAGCGCTCACGGACCACTCCCTCTCCCGTGCCGTCGACGGACTGCCAGGCGAGCGCTCGTCTCGTGGGAACGAACGCGGCTACGGATCCGTCGAGCGCGATGGGAACACTTCCGGCAGGACCGCCAGGGTTGGCCGGATTGACCTCCATGGCGTTGGCTGCGTGGAGAGGACGAGCGATGACTCTCCGCCCCGGACGAGGGCTGCTCATGCCGCCGATACCGCGAAGCTGATCGGCTTGGAAGAACTGGAAGTCTTCGATGTCGTACACGGTGCCCGAAGCGCCGATAGTGGCGGTTCCGCCCGGAACCTGCAGATTGAACGGCTGTTGACGGTCGGCCGCGTCGCGAGTCGTCGCGTCTCGCACGACGACCAGCGCGAGGTCACGGTCGCGCAACCAGCTGCGCATCGTCACCGGGTCGACGCCGAGCTCGTCGAAGATCTGCTGCTCGGGAGCAGCGAGCTCGAGCGGCGGCACCGCAGGCGGTGTCCGGGCCACGACCTCGACCGGGTAGAGCTCCCACAGGTCGCCCGTATAGGAGACTTCGACATCGGGGTCGAAGTAGGACAGTGACTTGGAGATCCCAGGCGTCAGGGCGGCCCCGGCTTCCAAGTAGCCGGAGCTCGCTGTCTCGAGCACGGCCAACCGAAAGTCGTAGCGCGGTACGGGATGGGCTCGTGTGCCCTCGTTGTCAGCAGCCCGTGTCTCGGAGGTGTGGGCGGCGATCACGGTCCCGTCGGAGAGCACGAGTGGATCGCGATAGTGCCCGGAGTGCTCGGCGGGCGGCACAGCCCCGTCAGCGACGACGGTCGCAGTCGTCGGATGAGTGAGGTACTCGATCACCACAGTGTCGGGGTTGACTCCCGGAGCAGCACTCGTCCGAATCACCTGACCCGAGGCGTGGGTCTGGAACTCCGGAGCGTCGACCCCGACGTAGGTCCCGGGCGCCGCCGGGTGTTCGACGATCTGCAGGAAGTTCTCGATCGACCGCGGATTGACTCTTCCCGAAACGGAGTCGATGAACTCGACGAGGTTGGGATCGTCGTCGCGGGCACGGTTGAAGTAGAAGTGCAGCTCGTGGCGTCCGAGGTGATTGAGGATCTCGGACGCCATTCCGTCCTGCCGGATCTCCCAAGGAAAGAAGTTGTTGAGTCGGTGGCCGGTGTAGGGCGTACCGGCCAGCAGATCGGTGCGCTCACCCCTCGGCTCGGGAAAGACCTCGTCGGATCTCGGCAGCATGGCGGCGGTAGCGGACTCGTCCTCGTAGTCGAAGGTGCCGTACACGTCGCCGTTGAGCGCATCTGCGTCGGCCTGCTGATCCTGCTGAAGGTGGTCCCACCGTGTGAAGATCACTCGTCCGAAGCTGTCGACGATGGGCGTGAACGACCCCGACGGCGCGTGCTCCATCAAGAACAGCTCCCCGGCCCCCGGATCCAGACTCCACAGCCCGGTCGGTGTCGGCGTCGACTCGTACTCGTCGTGCTGCGGATAGAGATGGGGCTCGCCACCGCGTGGCCGATCGGAGACGAACAGAATGCGTCCGTCGCTCGCGTACGTCGGCATGACGTTGTTCACGTCCTCGGGTTGATTAGCGACCTTGGTGATGATCGCGTCACCACACGACTCGCCAAGGCCGTCGATCTCGTAGAGCTGCCAGAAGTAGTCCTCGTAGACGTAGAGCTCGTTAGGCGCGCCCACGACCATGCTGAACACCGCGCGATCACCGTTCCAATGCACGGCAGGGTCCCGCACCGCGATGGCATCCTCGCCCTGTAGCCCGGCGGCCACACCGTACCCCGCTTCTCCGGTGAGGTTGCACAGGGTTCCGTCGGTGTAGCGAATGTAGAGATCACCGCCCCTACCCGCCTCCTGCAAACCGCCGAGGTGATTGGCGAACACCGATCCGATGGTGGCGAAGTCGGCGGGAATCGGTACCTGAGTCGCGAACAGAATGGGGTTCGGCAGTTGCGGCTCGGTCGCACCACCGTGGCTCGCTGACTCAGAGAGAGTCGCGCCGAGCCACCAGCTGACCATGACAGGCAGCAGGGCCGCACCAAGCGTTCTCGGACGTCGTCTTGCCTCCGGAATCGGGTCCATCGAGGGGCACCTCCAACATGAGAAAAGGGAAATCAAGCGATCGTCGACACTCGGACACCGAATACCTGGACAACTCGGGTCTGGACGACCCAGCATCTAGACGCCCAGGCGTCCTGGTGGCCAGGCACCCAGGAGCTTAGAGCCAAGAAGCTATATCTTAGCCTGCCAAGGCCTCCAAGACTCAGAAAACGCCAGACTCCCACCCGAGCGCACGCTCCACAGGCCACTCGATTCGCCGCAGGCTGCTAATCTTCGCGACACCAATTGGGAGCGCTTAGCGACTTGTCCGAGATCGACCTCGAATCCACGGCAACACTGATCCGCAAGGTCCACGATGGTGAAGAGACCGCGCGCGATCGGCTGTTCGAACGCTGTCTACCGCTGTTGAGGCGGTGGGCAAGAGGTCGGCTGCCCAGCTACGGTCGTGATCTCGCGGAAACCGACGATCTCGTCCAGGTCACACTGATGAGGGCACTCAATCGGATCGACCATTTCGAGCCCGAGCGTCAGGGGGCGTTTCTCGCCTACATGCGCCAGATCCTGCTCAACACGGTTCGCGACGAGATCAGGCGGACACAGAGGGCGTCTGGAAAAGAGGCTCTCGAAGAAGAGCCGCCCGCGGACGCCGCCCTGAGTCCGGACAAGCCGGCAAAGTACGAAACGATCGATCAGTACGAGCGCGCGCTGGCCCAGCTCGCCGAGCGCCAACGCAACGCCATC
>JANQPS010000292.1 GCA_028285365.1 Thermoanaerobaculia bacterium
AACGATGAGCCAAGCGCGAGACTGCCAGAGGTGGATCGACCTCTACATCAACGAGACCGGAAACCGCGACTGCCGGATGGAGGACGTGGTCCAGTTTGCGGTTGAACGGGGCCTTGAGCTACCGGAGCCCAAGGATCCAATCAAGATCCTGGAGCGCCGATTCTCAAGAGCTGCTCGCCAGAAGACGCGACAAGATCCGAACACGGGCCGCTCGTACAGGGCGTATCACAGCTATACGGCGCCAGACGGTCAGACAACCCTCTGGTTCGATATTGACCAGTCTCCACCACCTCCACGGGACAAGATGTTGGCCAGCCTGAATAAGCGAAGAGAGCAAACCGTTGGAGATGTGTGGGGCATGGACTGCGACGCCCAGCGATGGAACGACGTCCGGCCGGAGGGAGCCGAGCAGATCGAACTCGAATACGACTTCAACTTCGATCTCGAACTGAGGAAATACGAGCTGGACGACGACGCCGAAGCAGTCTAGTCCGAGTCCTCTTCCTTCGGAGCCCTCCTCTTCCATCTGGCGTTGGCGGCCAAGCGAGCAGCTTCGCTACGCTCTTCTTCGCTCAGCACGATGGCTCGTGCCCTGCCGCCCTTCGCGCCAAGCTTCACCGCAGCAGGGTCCTTCTCGTCGGGCTCCTGCTTGGGCTCTTCTCCGATCGCCTCACGGACGATCTGGAGCGCTCGCTGGTTGAAGTCGGTGGGGCGCTTGGGGTTCTTCGCCATCACGCCTCAAACCGATCAGCGAAGACCTTTGACCCGCTGTGGTAGGCGGACTCTGACCGAAGATAGTTCTTGCCGCCGCACTTCGGGCACGGAACGTACTTCGCTCCATCAGCGTCGCTGAGGGGTTCGAGCTTCTCGACCGTGCCCCAATGTTCCTTGTCCTCGTCAAGAGGTCCCATGAGCCAAAGGACGCCGTCACAAGAGGGGTCAAGGCAACGCTGCGCACGAACTTCAGGGTCTACACTCATGGATCTGATCCTACCAGCCACCCCGAGAACAAACTGAGCCACTACCCGGTGACTGAGCCACTACCCGGTGCCCGTTTCCCGGTACGATCCGGTTACCGTGAGAACTGCTTGAGGGTGGTATTCGTCTGCGCTCTCGTGTGGCCTTATCAGCCTTCTGCGACCTCGCTCTCGATGCTGTCGCGAGAACGACAGCCGGAGTTGACGGATCTGACTCCAGGTGAACTGAACGGTTTCGCGTTGGCGATCGACTTCGAGCCTCATAAACTGATCAACGGACCGTCACTCTTCCAGGCTGGCCACGAGAAGACGACGCTGTCGAAGGAGCAGAGGGCGAGAGTCACGAACTCTTCTGGGAGCGCCACAGATTCGCTTCAGCAAGCCCCAATCGGCCTGAGGGCGCGGGCCGAACCCACTGTTCATCTCTCCGCTGACCCGACCAAACTTACTACGCAGTTATAGCTCAAGGCGGCCGGCTCCACTCGGCGTTCCTGTCAGACTGCCGGAAACCGCTGCGGCACAAAGAGATGCGTGGTAGCCCGTACGGGATTCGAACCCGTGTTACCGGCGTGAGAGGCCGGCGTCCTAGACCCCTAGACGAACGGGCCACATAGGGGACGGAGACTCTAGCAAGGGATCTTTTGATCCGCAATCTCCGCCTCGTCAAATCAAACGAGGATTCCGCCGCGAGCCGGTCACGCCGACTCTGAGCTCCTGAAGATCGGGGTCACCGGACTCGCACTCCTGGTTCCCGGAGCCAACGAACGGTCTTCTCAGCGCCATTACCAAAGGCTCATTCGTTGCTCACGGTCTCTTCATCGGAGTCTCGCTGGAGTGGGCGCAGCATGACGTCGAACACCAATGCCGCTCGCCAGAGGCGCGAGCGACAGGAAGGAGAATCGTCATGCCTTCGAAGCAGGGTTCTGGCTTTTTCTGTCTGCACGCGGCCGTGCGTGTCCTGGGCCTCGGTGGCCTGATCGGCATCTTCGCTCTCGCGCCACTCGGCGCGCAGGCGGGGTCTCCCGACGAGGACTCGTCGACTACGGAATCTGAAGCCTCGTCCAATCAGCCCGACGAGGCTGAAGCGGTCTCGGAGGTGATCACGGTCGTCGGGATGCGCGAAACGCTACAAACTGCTCGCGAGCGCAGACGCGAGGCCGAGAACCTCGTCGAGGTCATCGCGGCCGACGCGGTGGGTGAGCTGCCCGACGCCAACATCGCCGAAGCCCTCAACCGTGTGACGGGCGTCTACCTGAGGCCCGACCAGGGAGAGGGCCGCTACGTATCGATCCGCGGCGTCGATCCGATCCTCAACAACGTCACCCTCAACGGTCAGACGATCGCAGTTTCCGACAGCGACGGTCGCTCTGGACGCGCTGCACCTCTCGACGTGCTGAGCGCCTCGTCGCTCTCGTTCATCGAGGTCCACAAAGTGACGTTGCCCAACATGGACGGTCAGTCGATCGGCGGCACGGTCAACGTCAAAACGCCCAGCGCGTTCGACCTGACACCTCGGCATGGCACGGTCAAGCTGGATGTCGGCACGAACGACCTCGGTTCGGAGAGCGACATCTACTCGGTCGGTGGCGACTTCGGGACGCAGTTCGGCTCCGACGATCAGTTTGGTCTGTACATCGGCGCCAACTACTGGTTCCGCGAGTACCTGTCGCATCTGTACGAGAATCCGAGAGCGGGCTTCAGTGAGAGCGGCTTTTCTGACGTCCTCTTCCCGGACCGGGTGCGCTTCGGCTCCGCGGTGGGAGAGCGCGAGCGCACCAACTACACGGCCAATCTCGAGTATCGGGCTACCGATGCGTCACGCTACTGGCTGCGTTACTACGACACTCAGTACGACGACCTCGAGCTGCGCCCCGAGTTCACGATTCGCAACCGAGGGGACATCGGCGCGACCTCTCCGACTGATTTCTTCTGGACCCGCTACCGCATCGAGAACGAAACTCGACTCGAGAGTCAGGAGCGTCCGGTCGACCAGATCGTTCTCGGTGGCGACCAGGTTCTCGGCACGTCCTGGAGCCTGAGAGGCAACCTCAACTTCACCGAGGCCAAAGAGCTCAATCCGTTCCTCAACTACTACGAGACGGAGACCCAGTCCGACCGCGGCAGCCTCGACGATCCGGCCAACGCGCCCATCCATTTCACGCTCAGTCCGGACGGCTTTGCGACTCCGGTCTACAACCCGGCCTTCACGGATGGTCTGACACCAAACGACTTCGCCTTTCACCAGCTGTCGCGCGTGCGCAACATCACGTCGGAGGTGCTCGAAGACACGTACACCGCCAACCTCGACGCAGCCTGGAACGGTCTGTGGGGCGACCGCGCCACAACGTTCCAAACAGGCGTCAAGGTGCTCAGTCGCGACAAGTCGGTCGACGACGATGACAACCGTTTCCCGTACCGAGGCTCTGACACGTTGGCCCTCGCAGGACTGGGTGAGAGCTTCTCCGACATCGGTCAGGGTGAGCCCTACTTCCTGGTGCCCTCCGGCACGTTGCCGATCCCGTCACCGGATTCGTTCGAGGCGCATCGCGCGGCCAACCCCGGTGACTACACCTTCGACGAGAGAGGCTCCGCCTCCAACTCCATCGAAGACGACTACACGATGGAAGAGAACATCGTCGCGGCCTACGCGATGGTGTCGGTCGACGTCGGCGACACCGTCAACATCACGGGCGGCGTGCGCATCGAAGAGACCGAGGTCGACGTGGCAGCGTGTGCCTTCATCAACAGCGTCGAGACCGAGCTCGATCCGTCAGTGTCTCGAGTCGACGAACTGCCGTTCGGGTCGTCCGACGTTCTCGACGTCGCCAACAGCCACGACTACAGCAGCGTGCTGCCGTCGATCCTGCTCAAGTGGGCGATCAACGACGAGTGGCTGATGCGCGCTTCGGTGTCCACCAACATCGGTCGCCCTGACTACCCGGACACGGCTCCGATCTCGACGCTGACCGTCGTCGAGGACTTCTTTCAACCCGGAAACTTCTTCGCGTTCAACGAGATCGGCAACCCGGATCTCGAGCCGTACGAGTCGACCAACTTCGACGTCTCATTGGACTACTACCTGCCCAACAACGGCGGTCTGCTCAACCTGGGCGCGTTCTACAAGACGGTCGACAACGCGATCTACGACTTCACCGAAGAACTCGACGACTTCGAGTTCGCGGGAGTGCTGTTCGACGAGTACACGTCGTTCACCAAGTACAACGCGGACTCTGGCCACATCTCCGGGCTCGAGTTCTCGTACCAGCAGGACTTTCGGCAGCTGCCAGGAGCGTGGGACGGTCTCGGCTTCCTCGGTAACGTCGCCTTCATCGACTCCGAAGTCGAAGTCGAGCAGCGGCCGGGCGAACAGCTGCCGTTCTTCAACCAGGCCGACCTGATCTACAACATCCAGCTCTACTACGAGAAGTACAGGTTCTCGGCGCGCGTCGCTCTCGCTCACCAGAGCGAGGCGATCTTCGACGAGCTCGGGCCCGACCCCGAGAACGACATCTTCCGTGCCGAGAGCACGACGATCGACGCCCGGCTCGCCTACCAGATCACCGACGACATCGGGATCTTCCTGGCTGGCCGGAACCTGACGGACGAGCAGGATCTCACCTACCGCAACCGCAACGAGCGCTTCATCGCCGAGAACCCGGGTTACGAGGTCTACGGCCGCGAGTTCCGGCTCGGGCTCAACTGGTCCTGGAGGTAGCTGTAGTGCCTGATCAGTATCAGGCCTACAGCTACTCATCACCCCGCACCTTCGGTCCATAGGACCTTCGGCGCTCCCTAGAGATCTTCAACTCCAACGGACCATACGGACACCCGACACTGCCAGGCACGGAGTTCAAGATCTCTGGACGGCCTCATCAGTATCAGGCCTACAAGCTACTCATCACCCCGCACCTTCGGTCCATGGGACCTGCGGCGCTCTCTAGAGATCTTCAACTCCAACGGACCATACGGACACCCGACACTGCCAGGCACGGAGTTCAAGATCTCTCGACGGCCTCATCAGTATCAGGCCTACAGCTACTCATCACCCCGCACCTGCGGCCCATGGGACCTTCGGCGCTCCCTAGAGATCTTCAACTCCAACGGACCATACGGACACCGGAGACCTGGCGGAACGGAGTTCGAGATCTCTCGACGGCCTGATGCAATATCAGGCTTACAAGCTACTCATCACCCCGCACCTGCGGTCCATGGGACCTGCGGCGCTCCTTAGAGATCTTCACTCCAACGGACCATACGGACACCCGAGACTGCCAGGCACGGAGTTCGAGATCTCTGGATGGCCCACTCCGTTGTCATCTGACGGGAGGCGGGAACCTCGTCCCACCTGTTTCGAGATCTATTGCGTCATCTGTCGTCGCCGGCATCTTGGGCTCGCGATCAGTCCACAAAAGCGAGACTTAGCCGCTGGCGGACCTGCTCTCGGAGACGAAGCGTTTCCTCATCGCGGAGAGCCCCGGTTTGCTGGAGGTACTCCTCGAAGTGGACACGCGCACTGGCCTCGTCACCGCGCTGCTGAACAACGAGGCCGAGGAAGTAGAAGACCTTCTTGGCGCCGCTGTCTCGTTCGCGACGCGCTGCCTCGACGGCGGAGAGCAACTCCCGCTCACACTCCTCCATCTGTCCCTGTCGCTGCAGCATGACGGCGAGATTGGCCGTGAGGCTCGCGTAGCTCGTGGGAATGACCGTGCGGGCCTCGCGCAACAGCGCTGCGGCCTCGGCGAAGCGACCCTGTCGATCGAGAGAAACTGCCGCCAGCTCCCACGCGCTCGGCATCTCGGGATAGTCGCTACGGACTCGCGAGATCAGATCGTCAGCAACACCAAAGTCACGCTGGTCGATGGCGATCCGTGCCCGCGTCAAGAAGGCGTGAGTCACGTTGCGAATGGCGAGAGCCTGGTCCAGCTCTCGCTTGGCCTCCTCGACTCGGCCGAGGCGATACAGGACTTCGCCGTACTGAGCTCGATTGAAAGCGCTGGTCGGATCTGAACGAATCCCCCACTGCCAAAGCGCTTCTTCCGAGAGCCACGCACGGTTGTAGCTGACCGTCCGCGCGAGCAGAGGCAGACACAGCACGACGGCCGCGACCAGGAGGCCTCGCTGGCGCGCCTCGGGTGTCGCGAAGGATGTCCTCAGCACCTGCTCCACAGCCACCGCGAGTGCGATGAGCATCCCCGCAAGGGGTAGGTAGAGGTAGCGGTCGTGGACGATCTGCTCCTGGATGAAGGCGTTGAGGTTGACGGCCGGCAGCAGAGGCAACAGGAAGAGCAGCACTCCAACCGCCGCAATGGGTCGGCGACGCACGAGCACGACAGCCGCAACGAGGAACGCCACCGTCAGCGCAGAAGCACCGAGTACGGCCATGTCGAACGACTCGGCGGCGCGCAGCGGATAGCTGGGACCGATCCAGTAGGGAAAGAAACACTGCCGAAGATAGAAGGCGAAGAGCAGCGGATAGGTGGGGAGCCAACCGAAGAAGCTTTGGCTCCACGCCGTCTCGACCTCCAGCTGGCCCAGCACCAAATGACGCGCAACGAGGAATCCCAATCCGATGAGCGCAAAGGGAAGGGAGAGCCAGGCCGCCCGGCGCAGTCTTTCTGTCGAATCGGGAAGCTCTTCGCGCAGCGTCACCCAAAGCGTCACGGCGGTGATGGCGGGGAAGAGAACACCGATCTCTTTCGACGTGATCGAGACCACGTAGAGAAGGACCATCACGACCCACCGCAAGACGCTCGGATGACAACCGCCGCGGATCAACAGCACGAGGATCGCCAGGAGCGGCGCCGTCGACAGCATGTTCGGCGAACCGGCGATCCAGGCCACCGACTCGACGTGAGCCGGGTGCACCGCCCAGAGCAGCGACACCACTCCCGCGAGAGGCGCACTCAGGTTCATGTGGCGCGAGAGGAGATAGAGGAGCAAGACGCAGATCAGATGCAACAGGATGTTGCTCACGTGCCAACCGGTGGCGTCGTTGGTGCCGAAGAGACGCTCGTTGATCACCATCCAGACCACAAACGCGGGCCGCCAGTAGTTGCTCCACGTCTCTCGCTCGTCGCCCTTGAAAGCCCAAACGTCGCTCGCAAGACCCTCCCAAAAGGAGCCTGGGTCGGTGACGAACCGGTTCTGCTGAATCTGCTTGACGTCGTCGTAGACGAAGTCGCCGCCCAGGGTGTTCGCGTAGCCCAAACACGAGACGAGCGCCAACACCAACAGCCATAGCCCATCTCGTTTCTTGTCAAAAGCGACAGATGCCATCAGGCGGTTGCCCTCCTTCGCGGTCGCCAAGAGACCCTCACGGACCCGCGAGTGACTCGTATTCTTCCCGCCGAGCCTGGAGCCGTGAAGTCTGAGCGCAGTCAGCGCAGGCTCGAACCGTAGGATAGGAGCCCACTCTGCAAAAGCTGCACTCGCTGCCTTCGCTCAACGACCTTGCGCTTCATCTCCAGGTGCCACTCCACACTCCGGTCGGCAGCTCACCGGCCAAGAGGCTTCGTCCGTCTGCTGTCAGCCGGTCTGATCCTGGTGCTGTGCTCGATCGGTGTCGCGATCACTCAGTCGAGGCCAGACGAGACCATCCGCCACTACCTGTCGGGTACCGGTTTCGACGACGCCATCGCATGGGACTTCACGGTCACCGACGGAAGACGAGCCGGTGAGGCCACGACGATCCCCGTGCCTTCAGTCTGGGAGCAGCACGGATTTGGCTCGTACAACTACGGTCACGATGAAGACAAAGCGAGCGAGCAGGGTCGGTATCGACACACCTTCGAGGTCCCGGAGGGCTGGCGCGACCGCCACGTAGAACTGGTGTTCGACGGAGTGATGACTGACGCCGAGGTCACGGTGAACGGGCGCTCCGCGGGACCGCTTCATCAAGGCGCCTTCTACCGCTTCCGCTACGACGTCACGCAGCTGCTTAGCTTCGGCGAGGAGAACGTGCTCGAGGTCCTGGCCAGCAAACAGTCGGCCAATCGCAGCGTCAACCTGGCCGAGCGTGACGCGGACTATTGGGTCTTCGGTGGCATCTTCAGGCCTGTCTTCCTGGAGGTCTCACCACGTCAGGGCATCGACCGGATCGCGGTCGACACTCGTCATGCCGGGGCCTTCAGCGTCGGCGTCTTCACGCGAGGGGTCGTCGAAGACGACGCACAGGTGAGACTCCAATTCGAACCGGCCTCGGGCGCACTCTCCGTCCCGGCGATCGAAGCGCTCGAAAGGAGCGCCTCGGTCGTGGGTGGCGACCGTGCCATCAGACTGACCGGACGCGCAGCACCGGTCGAGGCGTGGAGCGCTGAACATCCCAACCTCTATCGGGCCACCGTGGAGCTGCTTCAGGACGGGAAGGTGCTGCACCGCGTCGTCGAGACCGTCGGGTTTCGCACGATCGAGGCGCGCCCGCGAGAGGGCCTGTTCGTCAACGGCCACAGGGTTCTGCTCAAGGGCGTCAATCGGCACTCGTTCTGGCCTGACAGCGGACGGACACTGACCGATGAGCTCAATCGCCGCGACGCTGAGCTGATCAAGGCGATGAATCTCAACGCTGTGCGCATGTCGCACTACCCGCCTGACCCCGCGTTTCTCGATGCCTGCGACGAGCTCGGCCTCTACGTCATCAACGAGCTCGGCGGTTGGCACGACGCTTACGACTTCGGGGTGGGTCGCAAGCTCGTTCGGGAGATGGTCGAGCGCGACGTCAATCATCCGTCGATCATCATGTGGGCCAACGGCAACGAAGGCGGTCACAACTTCGCGCTCGACTCCTGGTTTGGCGATCTCGACCCTCAGGATCGGATCGTGCTCCGCCCACGGAGCCACTGGAAAGGCTTCGAGACGATGCACTACCCCACCTTCGAGGAGCTCCGCGCCTCGCTCGACGAAACCACTCGGACAAACCAGTGGCGTGAGCTGATGGGCGAGATGCCGCTGGTCATGCCCACCGAGATGCTGCATGGCCTCTACGAAGGGGGATCGGGAGCTGGCCTGGAGGACTTCTGGTCACTGCTGAGTGAGTCGCCGTACGGGATCGGTGGCTTTTTGTGGGCGTTCACCGACGAAGCGATCGTGCGTACCGACCTCGAGGGTGAGCTCGATACCGATGGCAACCACGCCCCGGACGGCATTCTCGGTCCGTACCGGGAGCGCACCGGCAACTTCTACGCAGTTCGTGCCGGCTTCGCGCCGCTTCGCGTGGAGGCCAGGAGTGAACCCTTCGACGGCTGGCTTCGAATCCGCAACCTCTACGACATGACCAACCTCTCAGAGGTGACGCTGGATTGGGAGGCGCTCGCCCTCTGTGAGCCGTGCGAGGAAACGCTCGACTCACCCGACAAAACCGCGGCCCCTTCCGGCACTGTACACGGACCATCCGCAGGGCCCGGTGAGACAGCCGCGCTCGAGATTCCCCTCCCGAGTGACGATGACTTCGGTCACTTCGATCGCTTCAATGCCGTGAGGATCACGGCGCGCGATCGCTCGTCTCGCGAACTGGGGACCTGGGTGTTTCCGACAGCTACCTTGCCGACCCTGCCGAAGACCCCCGAGACCGAACCAAGAGGGTCGACCGAAAACACGGCGAACCACGTCACCGTCGACGAAGGAGACGGCCTAATCACGATGCAGGTGATCCAGCGCGGTCAGCCCGGAGCCCGGGTCTCGATCGACAAGACGACGGGACGACTGACCGCGCTCGGCGCCGGTTCCGAGACCTTCTTCTCGTGGACCGAACAGACCGCCGGCCCCCGGCCGAGCAACGCCGAGCCTGCTGGTCGCTCGTCGACTCGATGGACTCGGGACGCGAACACCGCCACCGTCGAGGTTTCGACCGATCCCGACCCCGAGGCCACCTCGTTGATCCATTCGATGCGCTGGACTCTGACGCCAACGGGTTGGCTGAAGCTCGAGATCGACTCCGAAACCCGCTCGGCGCTGGCTCACCACGGCTTGGTGTTTGGGATCGACCGCGACCAGTTTCACCAGCTGAGGTGGCTGGGCAACGGCCCGTTCCGGGTGTGGGCGAATCGCAGGCAGGGAGCGACCTTGGGATTGTGGTCTCGCAGCTCAGCCGACCCCGAAGTCGAGGGCTTCTATTCAGGCGTTCACTGGGCAGAGCTCACCGTCGGCGAGCACCGCCTGACTCTGTACCTCGAGGGCGCTGAGTGGCTCGGCTTGTTCTCGCCGACATTCCCGGAGGATGCCCGAACGGCGATTGCCGAGGTCTCCCCTTTCCAGGGTTTTGGGGTGTATCACGCCATCCCGGGGATCGGCACCAAGTTCAACACCGCAGGCGAGCTGGGCCCACAAGGCTTACCCTCCGCGCCAGGCCGTTTCGAGACCACTGTGTGGCTCAAGGCCAGCGCCGCGACAGGTCCGGCATCTCAGTAGCCGCCGCCGGACGCACGACGACAGTCGCGTCATCGATCGGACGGCTGACGCTCACTCGTTGGCCCGCGTCGCCTTTTCGTCAGCTCAGCGCAGAAAGCTCGAGATGGCGTCAGCCAGCACGGCTTTGGTCTCTGCCGGAAGCTCGTCCGGCTTCGCACGCACCTTGTTCTCGACGACCTCACTCCACCTTCGCTCGTGTCGCGTTCCTTCGAGGAGCTGCGCGAGGTCGTCGACCGTGAGATCGAGAGTCCTCGACGACGAACGGCGAGTGTGGTGGACCGGCTGTTCAACTTTTTCTGCAAATCCCATCGGTCCTTTCCTCCTACCTCCTTCGTAGAGCAAACGCCGCGCCATCTCACACATCCTGGTCTGACCGTTGTCTGACAACGCTTCAACGTCCGTCCGTCCCCGTTGAGAGCCAGTGAACGTCAGTCCACGTCGCACACAGTGACGTTCGCCCCAAGGAATGCCGGGGCCGAGAATTCGTCGCATCCCCCGCTTTTTTCCGGTCTCGGCAATTCCAGCATTTTGTTCGCACGGAGTGGCGGGTGATCGCCGCCAAGTGAAAAGAAACGGACTGGACCACATCTTGCTGTTCCAACGCTGGCTCGCGTCAAGTTTCGACCCTCGTGACATTTGGATGGGGCTACGTGCAGGCGACGTTTCTCTTGGCTTCGTTTCTTTTGGTGGGGGGAGGAGTCCTGCTGCTCCTGGCCACGCTGGCCTGGCGACACCGCCCGGCGCCTTCCGCGAAGGAGCTCACCTGGCTCCTGCTGGCGGCCGCGACCTGGGTCCTCGCGGCGGCCGGCGAGCACCTGGCGCCAGGCCTCGACGGGAAAGTCACAGCCGCCAAGATCCAGTACCTGGGGATACTGAACCTCCCGATTGCGTCGCTCGCGACCGTGCTCGCCACGATCGACATTCGTCACCGGCTCCGGAAGAAGGTTCCGGTCCTGGTGTCGCTCTCCGGGCTTGCGTGGCTCACCGTTCTCACCAACGACCTGCACGGGTTGGTGTGGGTGGACGTTTCGCTCAGAAGTCTCGACCGGGCATCGATCCTGACCATTGAGCACGGACCAGCCTTCTGGGTCATCTGCGTCAGCAGTCACCTCATCCTGGTTACTGCCGCGATCACCTACTTTCGCTCGGACCGTAGCGAGAAGCTTCTGATCGGGGCGGGATTTGCAGCACCCTGGATCGCCAACCTGATCTACATCAGTCAGGTCAGCCCGCTGGACGGGTATCGACCTCACGCCTTTTGCGCTCGTGGTCACCGGGAGCTGTTTCAGCTTGGCTTTCCACGGACGCGGATCGGTGTTCTCGGTCGTGAAGCTAGAGACCGGCGACATCCTCGACTACGTCAGTGACCAGATCTTCGTGTTCGATCGCGAAGGCCACCTGCTGTCGTCCAACCCGGCCTGTCTGCGATTCCTCGAGTCCCTCGAGCCAGAGGAGAAGGGCGCCATGATCCGGCGTCTCGCCAAACTGTCACTGGAGCTGGCCGGCAATAGCTCGGAGGCGGAGTCCAGGCGAGACGTCACGTTGTCGATCGAGGGGCGGGCACGAACCTTCGACGCCCGAGCAACCCGGGCAGGACTCGGTCGCTCGGTTGCCGAGGGTACGGTTCTCGTTCTCCGCGAGGTGACCGAACACCGAGCGTCCGAAGCCGAGGCCCGTCTCCAGAAGATTCGCCTCCGTCAGATCGTCGACCTCATTCCTCATCCGATCTTCGCCCGCGACGAGTCGGGTCGCATTCATCTCGCCAACAAGGCTTATGCCGATGCCTACGGCACGAGCGTGGAGGAGATGGAGGGCCAGCTCCTCGGCTCGGTTCACACCGACGAGGAGGAAGCCGAGAGAATGCTCAGCGACGACCGCCGGGTCATCGGTAGCGGTCATCCACTGACGGTCCAGTACGTCTTCAATGACGCAGGCGTGGAGCGCATCCATCGAGCGACCAAGATTCCTTTCGTTCAGGGTGGCTCCGGTGAACCTCTCGTCGCCGGCTTGTCGATCGACATCACAGAGGAGCGTGACCGAAAGCAACGACTCGAGTACCTCGCGTCGACGGATCCGCTGACAAACCTGTCCAATCGGCGCCACTTCCGAGTCTCCTTGGAGACGGCTCTCCGGTCTGCTCGTCGCTCGGGTCGCCAGGTTGCCCTGCTGTTTCTCGACCTGCACCGATTCAAGAGCATCAACGACATCCACGGTCATTCGATCGGCGACCAGGTCCTTCGGTGCGTCGCCAGGCGCCTCGAAGAAGCCATCCGCGCTGACGACCTGATCACTCAGTATGCCCAGGACCTCTACGACCAGTCGGCACTCACCGTCTCGCGGTTCGGCGGCGACGAGTTCATCGTTCTGCTCCCGAAGATCGAAGGTCCGGCCGAGGCCGCCAAGGTCGCCCGCCGGCTGCTCGAGAGGCTCAATCTCCCGCTCCGCATCGAGAGCCACGTGCTCAACGTGGATGCCAGCATGGGGATCGCCATCTTCCCGACCGACGGCGAGGACTCCGAGTCGCTGCTGAGACACTGCGATCAGGCTCTCACCAAGGCCAAACAATCCGGTCGGGGAAACATCGAGTTCTTCAGCTCCAGCCTCGGCGTCGCCGAAGAGCGTCGACTCAGCGTCGAGCTTGCGCTGCGTCACTCGCTACACAACGACGAGCTGTCGCTCGCCTATCAGCCGATCTGGGATACCCGCACCGGGCGTCTTGCTGGTGGCGAGGCGCTCTTGCGTTGGACCAGTCGCACGCTCGGCACCATCTCACCCGCGGAGTTCATTCCTGTCGCTGAGCAGTCCGGACTCATGGCTCCCGTCGGTGCCCGCGTGCTGCGGATGTTGTGCGAACAGATCCGCCAGTGGCGCCAGAGCTACAGCATGCCGCGAATGTCGACCAACCTGTCAGCCAAACAGGTGCTCGACCCCAGCTCACCAGCGATGATCGAGCGCACCCTGAGGTCCGCGGAGCTCACCGGCGACTGCCTCGAGTTCGAGC
>JANQPS010000298.1 GCA_028285365.1 Thermoanaerobaculia bacterium
CGCCGGGCCGCAAGGTCATGCTGCTGCTTTCGGGCGGCTGGCCCTACGATCCGGCTGAGTACGTCGTCGACGACCCGAGACGCCCCATTCTCGAGAGCCAGTTGACGCGCGGCGAGCGACTGTACGACCCTCTGCGCGATACCGCGAATCTCTTGGGTTACACGCTCTATCCGGTCGACGTCCCGGGTCTCCAGGCGCGCACGATTGGTGCGGATCGCGAACTGGCAGACAGCGTGACCGAAAACCTGACCGCGCGTAGCTTCGTGAGAGAGACCGGCATCCACCAGTCCCTGCAGTTCCTGGCTGAGGAGACCGGCGGCAAGGCCCTTCTGAATCAGCGCCGCGACAACGTGATGGAACAGGTGCTCGCCGATACCCGGTCGTACTACTGGCTGGGCTTTACACCGCAGCGTGCTGGTGACGACGAACGCCACCTGGTGGAAGTGCGAGTCAAGCGGCCGGACCTCGAGGTGCGCACCCGAGGGGACTATTTCGACTTCTCGCGCCAGAGGGAGGTCACTCTAGCCGTGGAGAGTGCGCTGTACTTCGGTGCTCCTCCGAGCGCCAATCCGCTCACGATTCGACTGGGCAAGGCGCAGCGTGCAGGTCTGCGCACCATGAACGTGCCCCTGCTGGTTGCGATCCCCTCGGACGGAATCACCTTTCTTCCCGGCCCCGGGGGCCTCGTCGCCCAGCTCGAGTTGCGGGTAGCCGTACTCGACGACGACGGCGCCACGACCGATACACCGGTAATTCCCCTGCAATTCACAGTGGAGGAGGCACCGCCGGAAGGCACCCTGATCGGCTACGAGACGGCGATCAAGCTCCGTCGCAAACCCCACGATCTCGTGGTAGCGCTCTACGACATCCCCACCGGCACGATCCTTTCGAACGCAGTCGAAGTGAATCCGTGAGTGTCCAGTGGCGGCGCGTCGAGCTGGGTCGAGGTCGAGGGTGAGCTTGATAGTCTTCTGCGAAGTCACTCGCTTCGCCTTCGCTGAGCGCCAGGTCGGAACTCGGTAGCTCGGGATCCCCGGCTTCGACTCATCCATCGGACGCGACGGCGGCAAGATCAGTCATCAGGCATGGAACATCAATCATCAGGCATCAACCATCAGGGCAAGTGTGATGAAACGTGTGACAAATCATGAGAAGACCGCAGTGACACCTTCAGAAACGCCGACGCGCAGAGCGCACGGATTCGGCTCTAGTAGGCCTCGCACCCCTCGCAGGCTCGCGATGATGGTGCGAGGGGCGCTCGCAGGACTCGTCGTCTTGACGCTGATGACGAGCGGCTCGAGCGCTCAGCAGGATTCGGCCGCAACCGACTCCCCGAGGCCGCCGATTCCTCAGAACATCGACTTCGCTGACGCGATCCAGGTCAAGGTCATCAATATCGAGGTCCACGTGACCGACAAGAAGGGCAACCCGGTCAAAGGGTTGACCATCGACGACTTCGAGGTGACGGAGAACCGTGATCCCGTCACCCTGACCAACTTCTACGAGGTCGACGAAGGGCGCCGCACTGACGGTCTGGACCAGGAGGTTCGCACTCGTCTGCCGGGCGAGCCTCCGCCGCTCAAGAAGACGACAACCTATGCCGTTCCCGAGGATCGGCGACTCCACCTCGTGGTCTACGTCGATCATCAGAACATCCGCCCGCACAACCGCAATCGGGTCTTTCGTTTCTTGAGGCAGTTTCTGAGGGAGCACCTCGATCGCGAAGACAAGGTCATGCTGGCCAGCTACAACCGCTCCCTCAAGGTCGAGCGCCCGTTCACCAGCGATCCTGGACTGATCTCCAGAGCCCTGTTCGATCTCGAGAAGCACACCGGCGGGCGGACTTCGGTGGACTCCGATCGACGGGAGTTGCTCGAGGCCCTGACCAGGGAGGAGACCCAGTTCGTCACCTCCTCGAGCCGCATCAAGATGTTCGCGGAGGAGCAGTACAACGATCTCCAGTTCACCATGGATGGGCTGCGTAAGATGGTCGACATGCTGGCCGGAATTCCGGGGCGCAAGTCCATTCTCTACGTCAGCGACGGGCTGCCGATGAGGCCAGGCGCCGAGTTGTTCGAGGCCGCCGCCGAGGCGGCCGTCGGGCAGGGATTCAATCGCGAGATCTCGGACATCCGCATGGAGGTCTTCCAGTACGACGCCAGCAGGCGTTTCACCGACCTCGCGAACGCGGCCAACGGCAACGACGTATCGTTCTACACGCTCGACGCTAGCGGGCTGCTGGGGCGCTCCATGCGCGGTGCCGACATGCGCGGTGGTCCGCTGACTTCGAACATCGAGTCTGCATGGGCCAACAACATGCAGTCGTCGATCATGTTCCTCGCCGATGAGACGGGCGGTCAGTTTGCGGTCAACACCAACAACTTCGACGCCGCCTTCGATCGGTTCGCCCAGGACTTCGAGCACTACTACTCGCTGGGCTTCTCTCCTGGTCACGCTGGCTCCGGCCGCCTGTACAACCTCAAGGTCAGACTCAAGGGCAACAAAGGCAAGGGGCTGGTGGTCCGCTATCGCGGAGCGTACCGAGACAAGAGCATCGAGAAGGAGATGGCGGAGACCACGACGGCCGCGTTGCAGTTCGGCTTCGAGAAGAACGATCTCAACGTGAGGGTCGAAGAGGCTTCACGGGTACGTCGCGACGACGGTACCTGGATGGTCCAGGTCGACGTCGTCATTCCACTGGGTGAGCTCGTGCTGGTGCCCGGACCCGACTTTCACACTCCCAAGCTCCGCATGTGGGTGCAGGCGCGCGACGGAGACGGAGGCCTGTCGGATCCAGCGATGACGCCGATCGACATTCCACCCATACCCAACGAGGACCTCGAGATCGCCAAACAGCAGGTCTATCGCTACACCGTCCCACTCATCATGAAGGGCGGGGATCAGTGGGTGACCGTCGGCCTGCGCGATGATCTGGCGGGCGAGTCGTCGTTCGTGACGCGGGCGCTCCGTCTGCCAACCTGATCCGTGACGGGAGAACCATGAGCAGCGCAGGCGACACGACCGGGCGAAGGTCATGGGCCCAGGTTCTGAGCAAGCTCGCCGACGCTCTCGTGACTCTCGTCAGAGCCGAGCTGGGCTCGCTCCGTGAAGAGCTGCGTATCGGCAGCTCCGAGGTGCTGCGGGTCGTCGTTCTCGGAGCCGTGGCCGTTCTGTTCGGTCTCCTGGGGCTGGTTGGTGTGCTGGCCGGCGCTGTCTTGGCGCTGTCGCTGGTCATTCCGCCCTGGGCGGCAGCCGTCTCTGTTGGTGTCGCCTTGCTGCTGATAGCGGTCGTGCTGGGCAACTTGGCGTCGCGGAGGCTGAGCGGATGGGAGCCTCCCTGGCAGACCGTCCAGCGACGCTTCGACGAGCACGTTTCGTGGGTGCAGAGTGAGCTCATGGCCGACCCCGCCGGGCCGTCCCCGGACGACGACTACGCGGATCTGGAGCCTGGAGCGGAGTCCGAGCACATGGACACCGAAGAGCCGGAGCAAAGGCGCGAGCGGGAATGAGGCGAACTGGAGGGCAACGGTGATGTCGGGATTGGTGAGACGCGAGGCCCAGGTGGCGCTCGGCGACGCGCGTCGCCGGATGCTCGAGGTCATGGCAGAGACACGTACGACCGTACAGCGCAAGACGGGGTTTGAGCTCAAGTCCCCGTGGGTGATTCCACTGTTCGCAGCAGCCCTCGGAGTTGCGGCAGGGGTTGCCCTCCGCGCCAGAAGACCGCGACGAAAGATCGCGAGCTGAACGAGGGAGCCGAGCGCGCACCCCACGCGAGTGTCCTCTAGGGAAGTGAGCTCCGATAAGAGGCTTCGACTGAAGAGACCTCGGCAACGACTTTTCGAGCAAACCGCTACGCCCCCTCGGGCGAATACCCTCACGAATGCGCGTGGCGCAACCTGAGTTCGCAGCCATCGGGAGGCGCCCGGTGAACCTCGAGCCCCAGAAGACGGTCCAATCGAGCTTTCGGGCTACTGCGATGCGAGAGCAAACGCTAGAGGAACACCAGAGCAGCGTTAGAGCCAGCAGAAGAACAGCAGACGACAACAGACACAGAAGATGTCGGAAGAAGACGGAAGAAGACAGAAGAGGGAAGCAAACGAGATGTTCTCCAGAGACTCATACGACGTCGTGGTCATTGGTGCCGGGCCTGGAGGCTGCGCAGCCGCCTCGATCTGCGCGCGGGGCGGCGCCTCGGTTCTGCACCTGGAACGCTCGAGCGAGCCGAGCTTCAAGATCGGCGAGTCGCTCATGCCCGAGACCTATTGGACCATGGAGAAGATGGGCGCTCTCGACCTCGTTCGCGAGGCAGGGTTCGTCGAGAAGTACTCGGTACAGTTCTACGCCAAGTCGGGCAAGGCTTCGGCTCCGTTCTACTTCGACTCTCTCAACGATCACGAGAGCTCCCAGACCTGGCAGGTGCATCGAGCCGATTTCGACGAGCTGCTCTTCGAGAACGGCCGGCGCTACGGTGCGGAGTGCCACCGGGGGGTCAACGTCCGCGAAGTCCTGTTCGAAGACGAGCGCGCTGCGGGGATCAGGGCGACGTCCCAGGATGGGGAGGAGCTCGAAGTCCGCTCCAAGGCGATCATCGACGCCAGCGGGCAAGGTAGCGTGCTAGCTCGCAAGTTCCGGCTGGAACGCGAGTCTTACGGTTTCGATCACGCTTCGATCTTCACTCACTTCGAGGGTGCGTTCAGGGACGAAGGTCGAGACGAGGGAGCTACGCTCATCCTCCAGACCGACGACGGGAGCTCGTGGTTCTGGTACATCCCCCTGGCGCGAGATGTGGTGAGCGTCGGGGTCGTAGGCTCCGTCGACTCACTCATTCGGTCGCGTGACGCGATGCCGCACGAGACCTTCTTCGACGAAGTCGAGCGGTGTCCGGAGATCAAGCGGCGAATCCGCGGTGCTCGTCAGTGCCGACCGGTTTCGGTGATCAAGGACTTCTCCTACAGCGGTCATCGCGTAGCCGGTGACGGCTGGGTTCTCGTCGGCGACGCTTTCGGCTTCATCGACCCGGTGTACTCCAGTGGAGTCTTCCTGGCACTCAAGTCCGGGGAAATGGCCGCAACGGCAGTGCTCGAGGGCCTTGCCCAAGACGACCTTGGAGAGGCGCGTCTGTCCGCCTTTCAGCCTGTGCTCAAGCGAGGCATGGAGTCTGTGCTCGGGCTGGTCCAATCCTTCTACGCTGAAGACTTCAGCTTCGGTGGCTTTCTCAGGGAGTATCCTCATCATCAGCGAGACGTGACCCGAATCCTCATCGGCGACGTCTTCGAGGCCGAGTTCATCGAGCTGTTCTCCGACATGGAGAGCTACAAGCAGCAGCTTCTGCAGCGTCGTGCTTTCGGTGACGGTGACGGTGCGCCAGAGGCGACCGTTACGACGCTCGGCTGACGCGTCGGCGCGGTACCGGTCCCCACCAAAGCGAGCCTGCGGTCGAGCGTGCGGATAGGGTAGCGGCATGCGAGCGATCCTCTACATCCTGCTGGTTGTCCTCTACCTGCTCCACAACGATCTCTGGCTCTGGAACGATGCCCGAATCGTGGGTGGCCTCCCCGTTGGTCTGGTCTACCACCTGCTGTTCTGTCTGATCGTCGTCGGCGTGATGAGTCTTCTGGTGAGCCGTGCCTGGCCCGATGAGCTCAACGACATCGACGCTGAGGGAGACCCGAGGTCATGACTCTCGTCGTCGTGCTGGCCTACCTCGGAGTGGTCGTCGGAATTGGACTCTTTGGTTCGCGACTCGTGGGCTCTGGTACGGAGGACTACTTCGTCGCGGGTCGCTCGATCGGCTCGTTTGTGCTCCTCATGACCCTGTTCGGGACGCACATGACGGCTTTTGCCCTTCTCGGAGCGTCCGCTGAAGCCTACCGAGTAGGGATCGGCGTCTTCAGTCTCATGGCGTCGTCTTCAGCCTTGATGGTGCCCATCGTCTTCTTTTTCATCGGTACTCGGGTGTGGGCACTCGGCAAGCGCAACGGGTTCCTCACGCAGGCCGAGTTCCTCAGAGAGCGCTATGAATCGGAGGCGGTCGGGGTGGTGCTGTTCCTCGTGCTTGCGGCGCTCCTCGTGCCTTACCTGCTCATCGGCGTCATGGGTGGCGGGATCACGCTCAACCAGATCACCGAGGGGCAGGTGCCGCAGTGGCTCGGCTCGGCACTCATCTCGACGGTCGTCATCACCTACGTCGTCTTCGGCGGCATGCGCAGCACGGCCTGGGTGAACACCTTCCAGACCACGTTGTTCATGGTGCTCGGTGCCATCACGGCTTTTGTGATCGTGCGCCGTGTCGGCGGTCTCGATCTCGCGATGGCGCGACTGGCTGAGGAACAGCCCGAAATGCTGATTCGCGGGGACCGGGTCGCGCCGCTGCGACTCCTTTCCTACACACTCATCCCACTGTCAGTGGGGATGTTCCCTCACATCTTCATGCACTGGCTGTCGGCAAAGAAGGCGGCAACATTCCGAGCTCCGGTCATGCTCTACCCGGTATGTATCGCCATCGTGTGGGTTCCGAGCGTGCTCCTGGGAGTTCTCGGGCATCTCGAGTTTCCTGGCATGCAAGGGCCGGAGGCGAACACCGTCCTCGTCAGGATGATCGCGTTCTACGCTCCTGGCATCCTTGGCGGTCTGTTGGGAGCCGGTGTCTTTGCCGCGATCATGTCGTCTCTCGATTCGCAATCGCTGTCACTCGGAACGATCTTCACCAACGACATCCTGCGCCTGTTCGAACGTGACGGTCGCCAGCTGAGCGAGCAGCAGAAGGTTCTTGCTGGGCGCCTGTTCGTGGTCTTCATCATTGCCGTGACCTTCGGGCTGTCGCTCGTGGCGAATCGGAGCATCTTCGGGCTGGCAGTCTGGTCCTTCACGGGCTACTCGTCGCTGCTCCCCATTCTGATCGGTGCGCTGTTCTGGCGGCGCGCCAACAAAACGGGAGCCCTGGCGTCGCTTATCGTGGTCGTGGTCCTGTGGACGTACTTCTTCACCCAGGGATGGGGGAAACCGGACTACAGCGTCGCAGGGACGGGTGTGATGCCGGTGGCGGTGATCTTCGGCGGTTCGGCGTTGGCCATGATCGTGGGTTCCTTGCTCGGCCAATCGACCAGTGACGAGACGCTCGGCAGGTTTTTCGATCCGTTGGGTAGCTCGTCGTCTGCGCAGAGCGCTGGGACGCCGAGCTCGGCTCGGGAGGTGGCAGGGAGTTGAAGGTCGCGTTCATCGCCGCCGGTGCAGGCGGTATGTACTGCGGGAGCTGCATTCACGACAATGCACTCGCTGCGGAGCTGCAGCGCCAGGGCATCGACGTCCTCTTGCAGCCCATCTACACGCCGCTGCGCTCCGACGAAACGAGCGTTGCCAACGAGCGGGTCTACTACGGTGCCGTCAACATCTATCTGCAGCAGCTCTCGACGCTGTTCTCGAAGCTGCCCAGGTTCGTCAGGCGGACACTCGACCATCCGGCGCTCCTTCGACGCCTCTCGACGTCGCGCAAGGTCACGGACGCAAAGGCCCTGGGCGCGTTGACCCTGTCCATGCTGAGTGGAGAGAAGGGCAAGCAGAAGGCGGAGCTCGATCGACTCGTCAAGTGGCTGGCCGACGACTTTCAGCCAGACATCGTCCACCTGGCGAACTCGATGCTGTTGGGGTTGGCGAGAAGCCTGCGCACCGCCATGCCCGACGTGCGCATCGTCTGCTCGGTCCAGGGTGAGGACATCTTTCTCGACGACCTGCAGCCGCCCTATCGCGACGAGGTGATCGACACGTTGCGCGAGCGCGCCGCCGAGTGTGACGCGTTCGTCTCGACCAGCGAGTTCTATCGACACTCGATGAGCGAGCTGCTGGACGTGCCCCTGGACCGACTGCACGCAGCTCGACTGGGCATCAGCCTCGACGGCTATCCGACGAACGGCAATCGAAACGGCAAGGGAGACGGTCCGTTTGTCGTCGGCTACCTGGCTCGTCAGTGCCCGGAGAAGGGTCTCCACCATCTGGTCGATGCGTATGGCCTGCTGGTCGAACGGTACGGCACCGACGGCGTCAAGCTGAAGGTAGCGGGCTACGTCGGTGGCCGCGACGCCGACTACGTTGCTGATCTCAAGAGCAGAGCCGTCGAGCGCGGCTGGGACGCAGGAATCGAATGGATCGGTGAGGTCGACCGTGAGCACAAGATCGACCTGTTGCGTTCGCTGGACGTCTTCTCGGTCCCGACCGACTACGTAGAACCGAAAGGGCTGAGCATTCTCGAGGCGATGGCTTGCGGAATTCCCGTGGTCCAGCCCAATCATGGCTCGTTCCCGGAGATCCTCGAGATGGGTGGTGGGGGAGTACTCGTCGAGCCCGGGAGTTCTCAGGCACTGGCCGGAGCCATCGCCGATCTGCTCGATGATCGCGAGGCTGCTAGCGCCCTCGGTCGCCAGGGCCAGGCCTCCGTGCAGAAACACTTCACCGTCGTGGACAACGCGCGGGAGCTCGTCGAGATCTATCGCCAGGTCCTGGCTGATGGAGCTGGGCGTCATGGGTGAGGTCGCTGAGCAGCACGAGCCGTTGACGCAGTGGCCGCTCTCGGAGTTCTGGACCTCGCGGCGCATCGAGTTCTCGGACACCGACCTCGCCGGCATCGTGCATTTCAGTCGCTTCTTCGTGTTCATGGAGACCGCCGAACACGAGCTGCTCAACGCCGTGGGCACGAGTGTCGACGCAGAAGACGAGTCGGCGTCGGGTACGCGGCGACTCGGCTGGCCCCGGCTTCGGGCCGAGTGCGAGTTCTCGAAGCCGGTACGCTTCGAAGACACGCTCGACATCCGGCTCCTGGTCAAACGCAAAGGACGCTCGTCGATGACCTATCTCGCCGACTTCTTTCACGCAGACCACCACGTGGCCCGAGGCGAGATGACGTCTGTGTGCTGCCAGATCGCGGCGGGGCGTCCGCCGCGGGCAGTCCCGATCCCCGACGAAGTGGCCGAGCGGCTGGAACAGGCTTCTGCGGAGCGGCTGGAATCGAAATCTCGGTAGACGCAGCCATCGGGTCTCTGGCAACGGACGAGTGGACCAGTCGACAAGTGACGAATCGACAGGTGACAAATCGACAAGTGACGAATCGACAGGTGATAGTGCCGGACACAGGGATCTCCGTAGCTCTCTGAGGCCCCGTGGTTGTCGTAGGCTGACCATCTGACCCCAGCGCCCCGGCGCGCCCATCTTCCTCCCGAGGCGAACGAGACCCATGAGCGAGACCGTCGACTCCTCCACGAACCCCGCGAAGACCAAAGGGGCGATCGAAGCTCGTGGCATCAACAAGTCCTATCCCAGCGGTGAGGCTGTCGTCGACGTCCTGAAGGGTGTCGACCTCGACCTGGATGCTGGCGACGACATGGTGATCCTCGGGCCCTCGGGCTCCGGTAAGAGCACGCTTCTGTACATCCTGGGAACTCTCGAGCAGGCAAGCTCCGGGAGCTTGACCATTGACGGCAAGACGCCGGAGTCGATGAACGAGGCAGAGCTTGCGAGATTCCGCAACGAGACCGTCGGGTTCGTCTTTCAGGACCATCACCTCCTGCCGCAGTACACCGTGTTGCAGAACGTTCTTCTGCCGGTCCTGGCTGGCGACGGACCGAGTGCAAGTGATGCGGAGAAGCGCGCCAACGAGCTCGTCGACGCGGTCGGGCTGGCAGGCAGGGCCCATCACAAACCTGCCCAGCTGTCGGGAGGAGAGCGTCAGCGAGCCGCAATTGCAAGAGCCATGATCAACGCTCCGGCGGTGCTGCTCTGTGACGAGCCGACTGGCAACCTCGATCGGGCGACTGCCACAGTGGTGGGTGATCTCTTGTTCACCATGAGCTCCCGAGAAGGTAGTTCTCTGGTAGTCGTCACTCACAGTCTCGAACTGGCCGACCGGTTCAGCGTGCGTTGCGAGCTCCGAGACGGTCGGTTGGTCACGGAGAAAGCCTCACCGGCTCAGGGCGGAGGAACGAGCTCATGAGTACCCCGGGAGTCGTCTCGAGTCTGAGGCACTACTGGCGCCCACATGTCGCGGTCGCACTGGCCACTGCCATCACCACGGCGGTTCTCGTCGGCTCCCTGCTGGTCGGCGACTCCATGCGAGGAAGTCTCAGGGACCTCGTCGTCGAACGACTTGGGCAGATCGACACGGTTCTCGTTGGCGATCGCTTCTTTCGAGCCGAGCTAGCGAACGTCGCCTTGGAACTCCCGGTCGAGGGGGACGGGGCAGGCGGCCGGGAGGTCGAGGCCGCACCCGTCATTCTGCTGCGTGGTGCTGCTACGGCTCCTGGCGTCGGCAGCCGTGCGTCTTCGGTCGACATCGTCGGTGTCGACGAGAGCTTCCTCGGGTTGTTCGACGACAGCCAGGCCATTTCCTTCGAGCGAGAAGACGGCCAGCTGTTTCCTTCCGTCGTGCTCAACCGGTCTCTTGCCGACGAGCTGAGCTCGGACGTCGGAGACGAGGTGCTGCTGACTCTGTCGCGGCCGAGTGACGTACCACGCGAGTCGTTGCTGGGCTCGACCGACAGCAGCGACCTCGTTCAAACGATGCGGGTCAGTGTTCGTGAGGTCGTGGCGGACAGCGGACTGGGGCGGTTCGGGCTCGAGCCGCATCAGAACCTTCCGTTGAATGCCTTCGTCCGGTTGAGAGACTTGCAGCGTGCCCTCGACCAGCGTCGCCAGGTGAACGCCTTGATGTTGGCCGGCATCGATGCGGACTCGGTATCGAGCGGTCTCGAGACGAAGATGACCGCGCAAGACTTCGGACTCGAGCTGGAGGAGGCGGGAGACACCCTGACGGTGAGGAGCCGCGAGGTCATGTTACGCCCCGAGCTGGAGCGTCGACTTCTGACGTGGGCCGCCGAGAGAGGCCTCGAAGTGATGCCGGTCTCGACTTACCTGGCCAACCGCGTCGAGGCTGCCAATGGCCGCTCGTTTCCGTACTCGACGATCACGGCACTCGATCCTCGTCTGGCATCCGCGTTTGGTGACTTGCCCGTGGGGACAGGCGCCGATGAGATCAGCTTCCGTGACGCACTGCAGGAGGACGAGGTTCTGATGAACCGCTGGGCAGCCGAGGACCTCGACGTCCAGGCCGGTGACTCTGTCGTCGTCAGCTACTGGGAGGTCGGCCAGCAGGAGGAGTTGATCCCGCGTGACATCGAGCTGCGGGTTCGCGCTGTGCTGGAGATGGTCGGGCTCGGTGCCAATCGAGATCTCACGCCGGAGTTCCCGGGCGTGCACGATGCCGACGACATGTCGGACTGGGATCCGACCTTTCCGGTCGATCTCGGCCAGATTCGAGATCTCGACGAAGCGTACTGGGATCTCCACGGCGCGGCACCCAAGCTGTTCGTCGGCCCAGAGCTCGGGCGTAGGCTTTGGGGGAGCGATCGCTTCGGAACCGTGACCTCCATTCATCTGGCCGCTCAGGACCAAGACTCGAGCGGCTTACGCGGCGACCTGGAGTCCGCCCTTCCCGCGATTCTCGACATGAGGTCGGCGGGCCTCGACGCGATCCCCGTTCGAGATCAGGGGCTACAGGCGGCAAAAGGTGCGACGGAGTTCGCAGGGCTCTTCTTTGGCTTCAGCCTCTTTCTCATCATCTCAGCCGTGCTCCTGGCGAGTCTCTTCTTCCGTTTGGGGACGGAGCAGCGCGCACGAGAGATTGGTCTGCGACTCGCGGCCGGGCACTCTTTGCGCCTGGTGCAGAGAACGCTGGTCAGGGAGGGTGCCATCGTCGCCGGCGTCGGCGTCGTGCTCGGACTCGTGTTGGCGGCACTGTATGCCTCGGTCATGGTCTGGGCCCTGCAGACTGTTTGGATCGGCGCCATCGGGTCGCGGTTCCTGACGCTTCATCTGGGCCCTCTGTCTCTCGTGGGAGGAGGTCTGGGAGCTCTGCTGCTCGTGGTCTTCGTGATCTGGCGCTCATCCCAAGCCTTGGCTCGACTGCCGGTGGTCGGCTTGCTTCGCGGGGTGACCGAGACCGCGGTCGAGCCGAAGCGGCGAGGGCGCTGGGCGCGACGAACCGCCACGGTCTCGGCCATCCTTGCCGGGCTGCTGCTCATGGCGACCATGATCCTTCCGCAACAGCAGGCGGCGCCCCTGTTCATGGGGCTCGGAATGCTGTTGTTGATCGTTGGACTCAGCGTCTTCTCACTCAGATTGGCCCGACCTACCGACGCTTTGGTGACGTCCGGAGGTTTCGCCGGCCTGCTGCGCATGGCCTTCAAATCGACCTCACTCAATCCGGGTCGCAGCCTGCTGTCCGCGGCGCTCGTTTCGAGTGCGTGTTTTGTCATCGTCGCGGTGGGGGCTTACGGTCACCGATTCGGTGAAGAGCTGCGCGAGAAGGGCAGTGGTGCAGGTGGCTTCTGGTACCACGCGAGCAGTGAGATCCCGCTCTTCTTCGACCTCGGATCAGCCGACGGACGCTTCGAGCTCGGTCTCGATTCCGAAACCGAGGCCTTGCTCGAGGACGCGGAGGTCTTCTCGATGCGGTTCCTTCCAGGTGACGACGTCAGCTGCCTCAATCTGTACCAGCCTCAGGAGCCCAGGCTGCTGGGTGTTCAGCAGAGCTTCATCGAGCGCGGTGGGTTTGCGTTTCAGGGGGTTCTCGAAGAGCGGGAGAACCCCTGGTCGCTGCTGGACGAGGACTTCGGACCCGACGTCATTCCGGCGATCGGTGATGCCAACTCGGTCATGTGGATTCTCAAGTCGGGCCTCGGCAAAGACGTCGAGCTGGTCAACGAGCGCGGAGAGCCGATTCGAGTCCGCCTCGTCGGGCTCCTGAGCCGATCCATCTTTCGCAGCGAGCTGCTGATCGCCGAGGAGCGATTCCTGGAGCACTTCCCGTCGCAGTCCGGCTATCACCAGTTCCTCATCGCTCCGACTCCAGAGCACGAAGCTGGCTTGGCCGAAGGCCTCGAGACCGATCTGGCGCGGTTCGGTGTCGACGTCACGACGACCGCACAGCGACTCGAGAGTTACCAGGCTGTCGAGAACACCTACCTGGGGACGTTTCAGGCGCTCGGCGGCTTAGGACTCGTGCTGGGTACCTTTGGCCTCGCAGTCATCGTACTGCGCAACATCATCGAGCGATCGTCGGAGCTGGCGGCAATGCGCGCGATGGGATTCAGGAGGCGCACCCTGGGCTGGATGGTACTGGCCGAGAACAGCGTTCTGCTCTTCGCCGGCGTTGTCATCGGCGCCCTTTCGGCACTGGTCGCGGTGTTGCCACACCTTCGGGGTGGGCAGGCTCTGGTGCCCTGGGGCTCGCTGCTGGCGACCTTGGCGCTCGTGCTCCTCTTCGGAACTCTGGCAAGTCTCGCCGCACTTCGGCAGGCCTTGAGGGCGCCCCTCCTGCCCGCCCTGAGAGGTTGAGGCTCGAGGTTGACGCTGAGAGCCTGAGCCCTGCGGCAGTTGTGACGGTCTGGGACTCAGTCCACGCCGTCACACTCGAGCCTCAGTCACCTCCGATGGTCGTCTCGAACAGTTTGAGAATCCGACGGTACTCGTCGAGCCAACTCGCGGGTTCTCGAAATCCGTGGGGCTCGACCGGATAGATGGCGATCTCCCAGTTTTCCTTCTCCAGCTCGATGAGGCGCTGGACGAGGCGAACGCTGTCCTGAAAGAGGACGTTGTCGTCCAGCATGCCCGTGCAGATCAGGAGGTGCCCCTCGAGTCCTTCGGCAAACTCGATGGGGGAGCTGCGCTCGTAGGCCTCCGGATCGAGCTCCGGGGTGTTGAGGATGTTGGACGTGTAGGGATGGTTGTAGTGAGCCCAGTCGGTTACGGGTCTCAGGGCCGCACCGGCTGCGAATAGGCCAGGTTCGCGAAACATGGCCATGAACGTCACGAAACCGCCGTACGACCCTCCATAGACCCCGATGCGGTCGGGATCGACTCCGTGCTGGTCCACGAGGTAGCGCACGCCGTCCGCGAGGTCTTCGAGCTCCGGAGTTCCCATCTGGCGGTAGATGGCTGTTCGCCAGTCTCGCCCGTAGCCAGCCGATGCGCGAAAGTCCATGTCGAGCACCACGTAGCCGCGCTCGACGAGCAGTGAGTGGAACATGAATTCGCGGAAGTACCCCGACCAACCCTGGTGAGCATTCTGGAGGTAGCCCGCACCGTGGACGAAGACGACCGCCGGCCGTCCTCGTCGGCGTCGCTCGTCAGGTAGGTAGAGCCGCGAGTAGATCGGATCGTCGACGACACTCGACGGAACCTCGACGATCTCGGGCTCGACCCATGGCATACCGCTGAACTCGGTCGAGATGGTCTCCGTGAGCTGACGAGGACCGGAGGTCGTATCACTCAAGCTCTGGTGGTAGAGCTCCGGCGGACCGGTCGTGGTCGAATGAGTCACGACCAGCTGCTGGCCATCAGGCGAGAGGACGAAGCGATTCATGCCACCGAGGCGGGTGACTTGCTGCAGCTCGCCCCCTGCCGTCGGGACGCGATAGACCTCGAAGTTGCCGGGGTGCGTACGGTTGGCGATCACGTAGACGGCCTGGCCATCGGGCGTCGCCTGAGGAGAGTCGACGACGAAGTCACCGGACGTCAGCTGACGCGCCTCCTCATCTCCGGCCGTCCACACGTAGAGGTGTGAGGAGCCGGTCTCTTCGGAGAGGAAGTAGAGGGTCTCGTCGTCGAGCCACCCGGTGTCGCGAAAGCTCCAGTTGATCCAGGCCTCGTCGGTCAGTCGATGCACAGGCCGGAGCTCGGCGTTGGCGAGATCGACGGTCACGATCCAGCGGTCTTTGTTGTCGAGCGAAACGACCTGAATCCAGGCTCGGTCCCCTCGCTGGTTCCACCCCATGCCCGAGAACGACACGCTGCGTGGCTCTGCATCCTTCTTGGCCTCTTGATCGGCCTCGCCCGCGTACGTCGCTGTCTCGTCCTGCTCGGCGTCGTCTTCGGCTCCGCTGCGCTGCTTCGCGCGCTCGGCGGCGGCCGCACGCAGCTCCGCGAGCGGATCGTCCCCGATTCCTGGCAGGACGCTCAAATCGAGCTCGACCAGCTCCTGGTCGACTCGATCCAAAAGAACGAGAGAGACCGCACGCGGCATCTGTCCGACCTTCGGGCGGACTGTGTCGGTCTCGACGTAGCCGCTCTCGGTGACGTAGCGGGGCATCTGGTCCACTTTGGGAGGTTCCTCCTGCTTAGGGCGCAACACGACGAGTGCGTGCCGCCCATCTGGAGACGCCCCGACTCGTTGGATCTCCCGCTTGGAGCCGACGTACCATGGCTGCTCGACCCGGCCGGAATCGGCCTGTGACAGACGCTGCGTCAGCTCGAGTCTGCGGCGCTCTCGATTGGCCTCGTCGTCGACCCACCGAAACAAGCGGCGCTGTTGACGCTGCAAATAGTCCCCTTTGGCCTCCGCTTCGTCGAGCTTCTCGATTGGGTCGTCGGCGGCGCGGACGCTGAACAACTCGGTTTCGAGTCCGGTCTCCAGGTCTCGCGCAAAGACGCTGGAGCCTCTGCTGAAGGCAACTCGACCGTCAACGAGGTGGAACGGCTGACTCTCGCTTGACGATGTCCTGGTGAGTTGGACCCTCGCGCCGGCCGCGAGGTCATGGACGTAGATGTCCCCGCCGCGCGAGTATGCGAAGCGACGACGATCGGCACTCCAGCTGCCACCTCGTGAATCGGTCAGATGGAGCTCCTCGAGCGGCACTCGTCGGGCAGCCTCGCCCTCTAGCCCTACTTCCCAGAGTCGGCTCTGACGCGGGTCGAAGTCCTCCTCGATCGGCACGTCGCGATCGAAGTAGACCCGAGTCGAGTCGCTGGACCAGAACGGTCTCTGCGGTGGACGCCCGAGCCACTGCGGGTGACGCATGATGTCTTCGAGCGCGAACGTCTGGCTCGTAGCGGCTGCCTGAGGTTGAGCCTCGGCAGCTGCCGGCGTAAGCGCCAGGGCGCAGAGCGAGGCCAGGAACGTGGCCATCGCGATCGCGGAACCTGGGCTCTGGCGAAGGCCAGCTGGAGCCGATGCGCTCGCTCGTGTGACGAGATCGACGACAACGAGCGGCTGATCGGATGGGAGGCCTCGCGAGACGCTGACCCGCCGACCTCCGCAGTGGTGAGAGTCAGGTTCTCGCGAGGTGAGGGGCACGGTTACTCCAGGTACTTGATCATTTCCTGAGCGGTCGCGGCATCAGGGTCGTTGGGAGCGAGATCGAGGAACTTCTGCAAGACCTCTTTGGCCCGAGCGTTCTCGCCAGCACTGATGAGGACCAGGCCCATCATGTAGTTCGCCTTGGCGTGATTCGGGTCGGCGGTGAGAACCCGCTCGAGTCCCTCGCGCGCCTTGTCCATGTCGCCGTTGTTGTAGGCATCGGCGGCCTGGTTGAAGATGTTCTTGCTGGCCTTCTCGGGATCGGCCTGCTCGAGCGCCGTCAACGCCGCTTGAGCCTTGTCGGACTCACCGAGCTCCGAGTAGGACGCATAGAGGACCTGCTGCATCGACTCGACATCGACGTCTGCCGCCACTGCTGTCTCGGCTCGCTCGGCAGCATCTGCCCAGTTTTCCTGCTTGAGGTAGAGCCGCGCCAACGCCGCATGGGCCATGTCGAGCGTGGAATCTTTGTCGAGAGCGGCCAAGAAGAGCGCTTCCGCGGTATCCAGATCTTCTGCGTTGAGGGCGGCGACTCCTTTGTTGAAGGTTTCGGCCGCACCACCCTTGGCAGCGTCTTCTGCGCTCACGTCGGAGCTCGCCGGATTGGCGGCCGCATTGGCGAGCGCCGCCTGCTGGGTCATGATCGTGAAGTCACGGCGGGTTTCCTTGCGCGCAGTAACCCGAACCCCACCAACCTCTTTGGTCTGATAGCCGTTCTTCTTGATAGTCAGCTCGTAGGGCACCGTGGCATTGGCGAGGAAGATGCGATAGCGGCCCCGCTTGTTCGTCTTCTCGATCTGTTCGAACGAGGGGCGCTCGGGATCCGTCACGATGATCTCGACGTCGGGTACCGGCTGATCGTTCTCGTCGCGGATCTGGCCTTCGAGCTGACCGGGAAGCTGAGCCGAGAGGCTGGATGCGGCAACGAAGGCGAAGAGGGTGATCATGGCGTAGAGCCAGGGCCTTTGGCCGAACTTGTTCATTGAACTCTCCTTGGGATTCCCTTTTGGGGTGATCACGCGGGAAAGATCGCGTGAGTGTCAGAGGCGGCAAGGCGCCGTCGTTTCGTCGAGTGCGAGCTGAGACTCATCGGCCGGAACTCGTCCCGCCCTGACCTGCCAGGCTGAAGTTCGCTCTGAGCAGGTGTGGGTGGGAAGCGACTGTTGGCTCTCAGGGAGCCGCAGAATACCAGGTCGAAAGCTCGATGAATCGGCTCGGTGACGTTCTGCCGGTCGGGTAGCGGTCCCGCACACTGCAAGGCTCGCTCACTAGAATTCGAGGCATGGCGCTCGAATTCCGTCCCGCTGATCCCAGAACCCTCGAGATTGGCCTGGACCTGTGTCGTGCTGTCCGAGAGGCGGGAGGGCGTGCGCACTTCGTGGGCGGTTGTGTCCGTGATGCCTTGCTGGACAGGCCGAGCGCGGACTACGACATCGAGGTGTTTGGCCTCGAACCCCGAGCCTTGAGCTCCCTGATTGCCGGTCGGTGGCGAGTCGATCTCGTCGGCGAGGCTTTCGGGGTGATCAAGCTGCGCGACGCGCCGATCGACGTCGCGCTTCCGAGGCGAGAGTCGAAGCGTGGCCTCGGGCACCGGGGATTCGAGGTCCATTCGGACCCGCACCTGAGCGTCCACGGGGCGGGTCTGCGGCGCGATTTCACGTGCAACGCCATTGCGTACGACCCGCTCGAGCAGCGGTTGATCGATCCTCTTGACGGGAAGTCGGATCTGGAGCGAGGAATTCTGAGGGCAACCTCTGAGCGCTTTCTCGATGATCCCCTGCGTGTCCTTCGTGGCGCTCAGCTCTCAGCCCGCTTCGAACTCGAGGCTGACCAGGAGACCCTCGATCTGTGCTCCCGAGTGGGACTCGAGGGTCTGCCCTCCGAGCGGATCGGGGGCGAGTGGGAGAAGCTCTTCCTCCTCGGGCGTCGCCCGAGCGTTGGCCTCAGCCTTCTGCAGCGGTGCGGTTGGCTCCAGTACTTCCCTGAGCTCGAGGCTCTCGACGGATGTCCGCAGGACCCAGAGTGGCATCCCGAGGGTGACGTCCTCGTGCATACCGGACTGGTCCTGGACGCATTTGCCGAAGAGCGCGTGGGTGATCGCGAAGAAGATCTCGTCGTGGGCGCTGCCTGCCTCTGTCACGACCTCGGAAAACCGCGAACGACCGTGCATGAGCGTGGGCGTTGGCGCTCTCCTGGCCACGAACAGGCTGGCGTAGAGCCCACGAGGAGCCTCTTGCGGCGCCTGGGCTTCCCCGAGAGATGGGTGGAGTCGGTGGTCCCGCTGGTCGCCCACCATCTCAAGCCTTTCCAGCTCTACGACGCTCGCGCTGGAGACTCGGCCATCCGCCGGCTCGCGCGTCGGGTCGGAAGAATCGACCGCCTGGTCAGACTCGCTCGCGCCGACGCGAGAGGGCGCGGGCCACGTTCGGGCGAGCGTACGGCCGAGTGCGATTGGCTACTCGAACGAGCACGGGCCTTGGAGGTTGAGGCTGGTCGCCCTCGTCCACTGATCATGGGGCGGCACCTGGTCGCCAGGGGGCTCGAGCCTGGTCCCCACTTTCGCGAGATCCTCGACGGTTGCTACGAGAAACAGCTGGATGGCGTCATCGTGGACCGCGAGTCCGCGGAGCGTTATCTGGATGAGCAGGTTCTGGGACCCGAGCGCGCGCTGCGGCTTGCGAGACCAGCCGCAGCCGGCCTGTCCGTCGAAACGCCCGCAACCGCGGAAGAAGAGGAAACAGCCGACGGCTCTCATACGTCTAACGGTCGCTCGAATGGCGACGAGATCGCGACGCGAGTCAGAGATCAAGCCCTTGAGTGAAGATCTAGACGATGAACAACTGGTCAGAGAGTTCAGGCAGGGCCGAGAAACGGCCTTCGATGCGCTGGTGCATCGATACGAGTTCCGGGTGCGCCGACTCGTCATGGGCTTCGTTCGCGACGATGCCGTTGCCGAAGATGTGGCCCAGGATACGTTCGTTCAGGCCTACTCGAAGATCTCTCGACTCCAGGACCCGTCTTCCTTTCGCAGCTGGCTCTTCGCCATCGCCGTCAACCGCGCACGCGACGAGGTGCGGCGCTCACGGCGCTGGCTGGTCGATTCTTCACAGGTCGAAGAGGTCGTCTCCGAGCTGCGAGCCAGTGACGATGCCAGCTCTAGGGCTCAAGGGCGCCAGCTCGGCAAACTCCTTTCGGACCTCGTTCGTGGTCTACCTCCGAAGCTGCGAGAGGCGATCCTGCTCAAGGAGATCGAAGAAATGACCTACGCCGAGATCTCACAGACGCTCGGAATTCCGATGGGAACAGCGCAGATCCGGGTCCATCGCGCGCGCCTCCGGCTCCGCGCCGACCTCGAGGATCTAGGCCTCGACACGAAGCTGGCCACTGGCCAGGCGCCTCGAGAGGGCGCCGCACCACCTGCGATCGAGGCCAAGCGAACAGGAGGCACCTCATGAACTGTCTCTCAGAACGCGACTGGGCACTGCTCGCCGCGAGTCGAGACGACTCCTCACTCGCACGTGACGACCGTCTCGCCGCCATGCTGCAGCATGTCGGAGACTGCACTCGCTGCGCCGTGCGCTATGAAGAACTGGACGAACTGATGGCCTTGAGCCGTCTCGTCGAGGTCCCCGTCGCTGCACCTGATCCGTTTTTCGTCACGCGCCTGCGTGCACGGATCGTGGAGCAGGTCTCGGAAGCGAAGATCGACCCGGGGCAGCTTTGGCGACGAGCAACCTTCGGCCTGGCTTCCGCCGCAGCAGTGATCCTCATCATCCTGGGATTACTGGCCTCTCGAGAGACCCAGCGCGATGAGTTCCTGGTGCTGGAGCAACTCGCTCTCGGCACGGGAGGCCCGGCGATCGAGGAGAGCGTCGACCTGCCAGGGGAGCTGGATTTTGATGTCGTCATCGCCCTCACTGCAGCTGAGGAGGCCGCGCCGTGACGTCAACACACCGCTGGATGTGGGCGAGTTTGCTGGTGGCTTTGGTCACGGGGGCGTCGGTGGGCGTACTCGCCGACCGCGTCGTCAGTCGCGACACGGTCGAGCCCTCGCGTCATCACAGATCGAGTGGCACTGTGTGGTTCGACTGTGATCAAGAGGAAGAAGATCCCACGAATGCTCATATGGCTGGTCGCAAGAAGTGGTTCGAGCGATTGGGGCGAGAGCTAGGGCTCGACGAGTCCCAGGAGGCTCGCATCAGGACTCTCTTCGAAGAGCACGGCGGCCGAGCAAGCGAGTTCTGGCAGCGAACACGGAGCGAGTACTGCCAGATGAGCGATTCGTTGCGTGCCGACGTCCGATCGGTGCTCAGCGACGAACAGATCGAAAAGCTCGAAGAACGAATCGCGCGCCGGCGCTCGAAGCGTCAAGCTGCAGAGCGATCCGGTGACCCCGGCTCGGAGAGGCCATGACCGATACCCCCGTTCACGAGGATCCATCACCTACGACTGAGGAGTCAGGGCGAGAGATGGAGCCTCCGAAGAGTGCGGCTCGCGGAGCCCGTAGCGGTGATCGCATCAACCCGATCGTACGCTTCTCCGTGGAGCGGCGAGTCACCATGGGCATGGCTGTCCTCGGCCTCCTGGTGCTGGGGTGGATGTCACTGACGCGCATCCCTCTGGAGTTCCTACCGAGCTTCTCCTCATCGGACGTCTCAGTGAGTGTTCCCTATCCGTCGGCCTCGCCCGACGAGGTGGAACGGCTGATCGTGCGCCCCTTGGAGGACAGTCTCGGAACCATCAACGGCCTGGACGTGTTGCGATCTTCGTCGAGCAACGGCAACGCCAACATCAATCTGAGCTTTGTCGAAGGCACCGACATGGACCTCATCACGGTCGAGATCCGTGACCGTATCGACCGGGTTCGCGACGACCTCCCGGCCGACGTGGAGCGAGTGTTCATCCGACGCTTCCAGAGCACGGACATTCCGATCTTGAGGTCCAGCCTCGGCGCAGCCTGGGACCGCGATCGCTTCTTCGACTTCGTCGAGAACGTTCTCCAACCCCGCTTGGAGCGACTCGAGGGGGTAGCCCAGGTCAGATCGTGGGGTGTGCGGTCTCGAGAGCTGCAGATCAACCTGATCCCGGCGCGCCTGAGGTCGGCGAGGATCGACACGAGGACCCTCGCGCAGACGCTGCGCCAGAACCACATCAACATCTCAGCCGGCTATCTCCGCGAGCAGTCGCGTCGCTGGCTGGTGCGGACGGTGGGGGAGTTCCAGACCCTCGACGAGATCGAGAGCCTGCCCATTCGTAGCGACGGGCTTCGCCTCGGTGACGTGGCTACGGTCGAGTACGCCTATCCCAAGCAGACGAGCTTCAACTACCTCAACGGTGAAGAAGCGATCGGTGTGGCGATCAACAAGGCCTCCAACGCCAACCTCCTCGAAGTCGTCGAACGGGTCAAGGCAGAGTACGCGGCCATCCAGGCCACACCCGATGGTGAAGGTCTCGAGGTGCGGCACTTCCACGACGCCTCGGTAGACGTGTCGCAAGGACTCTCCGAGCTCGGGCGCTCCGGTCTCCTCGGCGGTGGGCTGGCGATCGTGTTCATGTTCTTGTTCCTTCGGAAGTTTCGGTCGACTCTGCTGATCGCGATCGCAGTCCCCCTCTCGCTGGTCATGACCTTCGTGATCATGTACCTGGCTCGGCAAGCCGAGTTGATCGACATGACTCTCAACGTCATGAGTCTCATGGGACTCATGCTCGCTGTCGGCATGCTCCTGGACAACTCCATCGTCGTGATCGAGTCGATCTTCCGGCACCGTGAAGAGCTCGGCGAAGACTCTCGGACCGCGGCACTGCGCGGAGCCAGCGAAGTCGCCATGCCGATCATCTGTTCGACCGTGACGACCATGTGCGTGTTCTTGCCGCTGATGTTCGTTTCCCAGGGAGGTGGCTTCACACGGTTCATGGGGGACATCGGCACCACGGTCTGCATCGTCATGCTCGGCTCGCTCTTCGTGTCGCTCACCGTGGTGCCCCTGGTCGCGGCTCATCTCCTGCACGGTGAGTCGAAAGCTCCGCAGACGTTCATCGGACGCATCGTCGATGTCTACGGGTCGGTGGTTTCGTTCACGCTTCGCCATCGCTTCTGGTTCGCGGTGGCAATCGTGCTCCTGCTGTGGGGATCGTGGCGGCTTTACAGCGGCATCGAGAGGACCTTCAGCCCGCCCTCCGAGAACCGTCAGATCTCCCTTTTTGTCGACATGCCGAAGCGCTACTCGATAGAACAGCGAGCGCTGGTCTTCGACGAGGTCTACGAGCTTCTGGATTCCAAGAGAGACGAGTGGGAGATCGCAGATATCAGTCACGAGTTCCGCACCGGCGGCGGTCGGTCGCGAGGTCGCTACGGCGGTAGTGCCAACCGCTTCGAGCTCTACCTGAAACCGGAGGAGGAAGCCGAGCTCCGACCCTCCGAGATCCAGGACATGCTGCGTGACGCACTGCCGGTCAAGGCCGGGGTGTCCTTCAAGATCGCGAAGGCCGAGCGTGGCCCACCGGGTGCCGGCGGCTCGAACCTCCGGCTCGAGCTCGTGGGTGACGATCTCGAGATCCTCGAGCTCTTGAGTCCGATGGTCACCGAGCGACTTGGACAAGTGCCTTTTCTCAAGGACATCGACAACTCCCTCGAGAGCGGCGATGACGAGATCAGGGTGGGCGTCAACCGTGAGCGCGCCCTTCAAGCCGGGCTGACGAGCCAGGCTATTGCCCAAACTGTGTCGACATCTTTGTCGAGCCGGAACATGGCCTACTACAAGACCGACGAACGAGAGATCGGTCTCGTCATGCAGTATCGAGAGAGCGATCGCGAGTCTCTCGATCAGCTCGAAGCCATGCCGGTCTTTGCATCCGGAGCGCCGCTCCCCATCTCGAGTCTCGCGGACTTCGACGTAACCACCGGAGCGAAATCGATCGAGCGCGAGAATCGCCGTTCGAAGATCGAGATCACTGCCACGACGGTGGGGGACATGCCGTCTTTCGTGGCGATGAGAGCCGTGCGCGGCGTGCTCGGTTCGATCGGTCTGCCCGATGGCTACGAGTGGAGCTTCGGCCGCAGCTGGCGTGACGCGGAACAGGAGGGCTCGAGTGCCGTCTTCGCCTTCTTGTTCGCGGTCCTACTGATCTACATGATCATGGCGTCTCTGTTCGAGAACTTCGTGCAACCGTTCACGATTCTCCTGTCGATTCCGTTTGCCTTCATCGGAGTCGGCGTGATCATGAAGCTCGCGGGTCAGCCACGATCCAGTGCCGCGGACATGGGGCTGCTGATCCTTGCCGGGATCGTGGTCAACAACGCGATCGTCTTGATCGACCACATCAACGGGCTGCGTCGAGAGGGGCTCAGTCGCGAGGAGGCCGTGATTCTCGGCGGCAAACATCGTCTCCGTCCGATCATCATGACTGCCGTGACGACCATCCTCGGTCTGTCGCCGATGGTGGCGCCCTTCTTTCTTCCCGACGTCTTTGGTCAGCCTGAAGGACGAGCAGCCTTCTGGGCACCGGTCGGACTCGTCATCCTCGGCGGTCTGGCAGCTTCGACCGTGCTGACGGTACTCGTGATCCCGACGATCTATACCCTGCTGGACGACTTTGCGGGGTTCTTCAAACGCGTGGCGCGCTCGGCCTAGGCGCGTTCTTCTTCCACCTACGAGTTGATCCCATCGTTGAGCACAGTGGGCAAAGGCGAGCTGAGTCGCCACGACCTTTCCTCCGCGCATCCATTCTCCAGCCACCGATCAACTCTTGCGCGAGTAGCGCTTCAAAGAGAGTCGCCGTGAGACATACCCGCCTTCTACAACCTTTCCTGAATCGACCATCAGGAGCCCGCACACGCCGGGTGTCTGGTAGCGCGATGATCGTGATCGCTCTGTCTCTGATGACCGGCCCCCTTCTCGTATCCTGCGGGGGAAGCGACGACGCTGCCGCGGCGAGCTCAGGCGATCGTGGAGGTGGCGGGGGCCGTGGTGGTGGCCCTCCTGGGCGGGGCGGTTTTCCCGGTTTTGGTGGAGGACCTCCGGCGGCGGCCACCGCCATTCCTGTCGAGGTCGCGGCTGTCGACCGTCGGTCTATCGCCGACTACCTCGAGACCAATGGCGCTCTCGAGGCTGAGAACGAAGTCGACGTCGTCTCTCGAACGAGTGGGCCCATCACCGAGCTCAACGTCGAGGAGGGCGACTTCGTCGAGCAAGGACAGGTCCTCGCCCGAATCGACGATCGCGAGGCCAAGGCACAACTCGAGATCGCCAGGGTCAACCTGGAAGAGACGCGGGTCGCGTACGAGCGCGCCAAGACCTCACGTGACAACGAGATCATCAGCGACGAGGCCTACGACCAGGCCAAGGCGCGGTTCGAGTCGGCGGAGGCACAAATCGCCAGCCAGGAGCTGGCACTGAGCTACACGGTGATCGAGGCCCCGTTTGATGGCCTCATCATCGAACGCGCCATCAAGTTCGCCGAGTTCGTCAACAACGGCTCCCGGCTCTTCCGGCTCTCCGACTTCGATCCTCTCCAGTGCCCCATTCAGGTACCCGAGAAAGATCTCGGCAAGCTCCGCAAGGGCCAACGCGCGTACATCACGGTCGAGGCGTTTCCGGGAGAGCGTTTTCAAGCGAACGTCCTGCGCGTCAACCCGGTCGTGGACCGAGCGACCGGTACGATCAAGGTCACGCTGGAGGTCAATGGTCGCGGTCGCCTTCGTCCCGGAATGTTCGGCTCGGTGTTCGTCGAGCTGGACGTCAGAGACGACACGCTGGTCATTCCCCGCGCCGCGTTGGTTCTGGAGAGCCTCGGAGATGTGGTGTACGTCTACGAGGATGGCGTAGCGCAACGCGCAGAGATCCAACTCGGCTACGAAGAGGCCGACAGCGTCGAGGTTCTCGACGGGCTCGATGCCGGTCAGCGAGTGCTCGTCGTGGGCCAGGATGCCGTCACCGACGGTACGCCGATCTACGTCCTGGGTGAGGAACAGCCAGGGGCGCCACCAGGCGGCCCGCCTGGCGGACGTGGCCCAGGTGGTCCCCCCGGAGCACCTGGAGCATCGCGACCAGACTCGACTGACGAGGCACCTGGGGCTGGGCCTCCTGGCGGCGGAGCCGGTCGGCCAGCCACCGCGGGGCAACCACAGGGCCGCGGCCCGGGCGGTCGCCCCGGTCCTCGCATCGACTTCGATGACCCGGAGCAGGTGCAGCGAGTACGCGATCGTATGAAGTCGTTTGGCCTCACCGACGAGCAGATCGATGAGCGGCTACAGCAGATGAAAGACGGTACGTTCGTGCCGCCCGGAGGTCGTCCCGGGCGCCCAGGCCGCCCACCGGGCGAGGGACGTGACGGTAGTGGTCGCTGAAGCGATTGAGAGCGTGCTGACTCATTCGGACTCGGCCGGACAGCCGCTGGGCTCGGAGGTGAGTCCATGAGCGTCGTGGCGTTTTCGACGCGCCGGCCAGTCACCGTCTTCATCTTCGCGCTGGCTGCGGTGGTCTTCGGCGCGGTCGCCTTCAGAGACCTCGCGGTGGATCTCCTCCCGGACATCACGTATCCGTCACTGACGGTCGAGACGGAGTACCTGGGGGCGGCACCAACCGAGATCGAAGCCCTCATCACTCGCCCCATCGAGAACGCAGTCGGGGTCGTCAACAACGTCGTTCGCGTGACCTCCAGCTCTCGGTCCGACACGAGTGAAGTGACTCTCGAGTTCGCGTGGGGCACAGACATGGACTTCGCGTCTCTGGATGTGCGCGAACGACTCGACATGGTGCGGCTACCTGTCGATGCGGAGAAGCCGGTCCTGCTGCGCTTCGATCCCTCACTCGATCCGGTTCTGAGGATTGGACTGACGGGGGACGACGACCTCGTGAGGCTCCGTCTCGTTGCCGAGGAAGAGGTCAAGCGAGCGCTCGAGCGGGTCGAAGGCGTTGCTGCGGCTATCGTGAGCGGCGGCCTCGAAGAAGAAATCCAGGTCGAGATCGACGAGAAGAAGGTGACGGCCTTGGGACTGACCATCGAACAGGTGGTCAACCGGCTAGCACAGGAGAACGTCAACCTCACCGGCGGCCGCCTCCAGCACGGCCAGACCGAGTACCTGGTCAGGACGGTGAACGAGTTCCTGCGGCCCGAGGACATGCGCGACGTCGTCGTTCAACGAACTGGCGCCGCGATCATTCGGTTGTCCGACATCGCCCGCGTCTTCAAGGGGGCAAAAGAGCGGGAGATCATTACCCGAATCGACGGGCTCGAGAGTGTCGAGCTGGCCATTTACAAGGAGGGGGGAGGCAACACCGTTACGGTCGTCGACTCGGTCCAGAGTGTCATCTCGGACCTCGAAGAGCGCCTCTCGAAGATCGACCCGAACCTGCGACTGACCACGATCACCGATCAGGCCCGCTACATCCGCGAATCAGTCCGGGCGGTGATCGAGACCGCCGTGATGGGTGGCGGGCTGGCGGTCATCGTGCTTTTTCTCTTCCTCAGGAGCCTACGCAACACCCTGATCATCGGAATCTCGATTCCCGTCTCGGTCATGGCGACGTTCTTCTTGATGTACGTCTTCGACGTCTCGCTGAACATCATGTCCCTAGGCGGACTGACGCTGGGTATTGGCCTGCTGCTCGACAACTCGATCGTCGTGCTCGAGGCCATTCAGCGAAAGAGAGAAACGGGGCTTGCGCTTGCCGAGGCGGCGCGCGAAGGCGCCTCCGAGGTCGCTCGAGCGGTCACGGCCAGCACGATCACGACAGTGTGCGTCTTCGTCCCGATCGTGTTCGTCGAGGGGATTGCCGGTCAGTTGTTCGGCGACCAGGCTTTGACCGTCACCTTCTCGCTCATCGTCTCGCTCGGCGTTGCGCTCACGGTGATCCCAATGCTCGCGTCGCGCGAGTTCTCGACCGCCAAAGACGAGCTCGAGTCCGCTCCGGAGGCCCAGGGTGCGATCATCCTCGCTCCGGTTCGCTGGCTCCAGAAGGGGCTGTTTCTCGTCGCCCTGGGAGTCGCGCGCGTCGTCAAGGGGGTGGCTGGCCTCCTGGCCACTCTGGGGGGACTCGTGACGAGCCCCGTACTGGTGCTGTTCGACAAGGCCCTGGTGAGCATTCAGGCGATCTATACACGAGCACTTCGTGGCGTTTTGAGTCGGCCCGTGCTCACCATACTCGCGACGATCGGGGTTCTGGCGCTCACGGTTCCGCTCGTCGGAGGCCTCGGTCGGGAGCTCGTGCCTGAGCTGATTCAGGGCGAGTTCTTCCTGGACGGCGAGCTCACGCCGGGCACTCGGCTGGAGGTCACGGACCGTCGGCTCGAGTCGATCGAGCGCTACGCGAGTCAGCTGCCTGGAGTCCGCACGGTCTACACGGTCGTCGGCGGATCCAACGAACAGGGCGGGAGTGCGGGCGAAACCCGAGAGAACATCGGTCAGGTGACCGTGCTCCTCGAGCCACCACCTGATCCGGAGCGTGAGATCGAAGCCATCGAGCAGATTCGCGACTACGTCGATCAGGAGAATGCTCGTGTGGCAGGCCCGCAGACGCCAGCAGGATTGTCGCAGGCTCCGGCTCTCGGCGAGCGCAGCCGAGCCCTGGAGTACCGGTTCGGTCGCCCTTCCTACTTCTCCTTCCGTACCCCGGTGGAAGTCGAGATCCGCGGAAACAACCTCGAGCTCCTGGCTCGCATTGGTGATCAGCTGGCAGCTCAGATGCGGCAGATCCCAGGGTTGGTCGACGTCAAGGCGTCCACTGAGGGCGGCAATCCCGAGCTGCAGATCATCTTCGACCGCAACCGTATGGCCGATCTGGGTTACACCATAGGCGACATCGGCGGCTCGATCAGAGCGAGAATCCAGGGCGAAGTGCCGACCGATATCGTTCGCGAGGATCGCAACATCGACATCAGGCTCCGGGCTGACGAGCGCTACCGAGACAGCATCAAAGATCTGCGCAATCTCAATATCGCTCGCACCGGCAGCGTGCCCATTCCGCTGTCGGCGGTTGCCGATGTCGTCGAGACCGAGGGGCCTGCCGAGATCCGGCGAACGGATGGCTCACGCGTCACGCGGATCACTGCCAACCTCGTCGGCCGGGACCTAGGCACCGTGGCTACTGAGATCGAAGGGCTGCTGGCGAACCTCAACCTGCCCCTCGGTTATGAGTCGACCATCGGAGGTCAACGACAGGAGATGGAGACTTCTTTCGACAGTCTCCGAACGGCCATCCTGCTGGCGGTGTTCATGGTCTATCTGGTGATGGCCTCTCAGTTCGAGTCGCTGCTGCACCCGTTCGTCATCCTCTTCAGCGTTCCGTTCTCGGTGATAGGGGCCATTCTGGCACTCGTCGGTACGGCTACGACCGTCAGCATCGTGGTGCTGATCGGAGGCATCTTGTTGGCGGGGATCGTGGTCAACAACGCCATCATCCTGGTCGACACGACCAATCGGCTGCGCACGGGAGGAGCGAGCAAGATCGACGCGTTGATGGAGGCCGGCAGACTTCGCCTGAGGCCCATTCTCATGACGACAGCCACCACGGTCCTCGGGCTTGCACCCATGGCCGCCGGGCTCGGCGAAGGGAGCGAGCTTCGGGCCCCTCTGGCCATCACCGTGATCGGAGGTCTTTTGACCTCCACGATGCTGACCCTGCTGATCATTCCCGCGGTCTACTCCCTCATCGACAGGAGAGCCTGAGGTAGGTCGCCACATAGCGCCGACGCCGACCTCCGCCGACTGCTAGTCTAGGCAGGCCAGCTTGGTTGTAGCTTGATCTCCACCAGGATGAACGAGGGTGGCCCCCCTGACATGCCCCTTGACGTCGTCATCGAAGCCTCCACCGGCTACCAGTTTCTTCGGCCGACACATGCGGCGCCCGTGGGCATGCGTTTCTCTCGAGCGTCATGGCGCGCTGTGGGCCCGGAACCTGGTTGTCGAGGTGCGAGCCGTTGACGACGAATGAGTCCGTGAGCTCCGAAGACCAGTACCAGGAGTTGCTTCTCCAGGCGGAAGAGGAGATTCGTGAGCTTCGGGAGCAGCTCTTGGGAAGCGGCGGAGATCTACGCGAGCAGCTACAGTCGGTCGAAGAGGAGAATCTGCGGCTCAGACAACGCCTCGAGTCCCGAGCCGAAGACGGATCACCCGGAGACCTGAAGATCCCAGAGATCCTCGACTCCGAGTCGCCTGACGAACTTCGCGAAGTCGTTCGACTCCAGAGAGCCACCATCGAAGATCTCAGGGATCGGCTCAAGAAGAGTGAAGAGACAGCAAGGGAAGCCAGCGTCCTGAGTGAATCCGTCGCGGGCCTCAATCGCGAGCTTGCCGAGTCCGAGGCCGTGCGCGCCCGCCAGCTCAAGGCGATGAATCTGTTCTCTCAGGCGAAGAGCCGGGCAGAGTCCACCATCGAAGAGCTCGACGACCGGCTCGAGCAACTAGACACCGAACGCAAGAACGCGGAGTCGGAGGCTCGTCAGCTGCAGGAAGAGCTCGACATCACTCGCGAAGAGTCAGAGCGCAGCCAGCGATCCCACCAGCAGACCGTCGCCGAGCTCGACGACGCGCATCAGCAGGCCGTGAGGGAACTGCGCGAAGCTCATGACCAGGCACTCGAAGAGCTTGGCAAGCGAGCCGACGAGGCGACCGCGGAAAAAGATGAGGCCGTGTCACGAGTTGCTCTCCTCGAGACTGAGGTCGCAGAGGGGGTCACGCTCCGCGAGGAGCTCGAGACGACCAAGTCCGACGCCGATTCCCTTCGGCAAGACGTCGATCGGGCCACTACGATTGCGTCCGAGCTCGAGACCGAGCTGAGGACGCTTCAAGAAGAGCGCGACTCGCTCGACGCGCAAGCGCAGCGAGTGCCCGGCCTTGAGGATCAGGTCAAGAACCTGGAGCGCGACAAGAGCTCCCTCGAGGATCAGCTCAACGAACGAGCGATCGAGATGGAGGGCGCCAAAGCCCAGGTGGACGAGCTCGAGAGCAAAGTGCTTCGAGTGGAGAAGGAGCGCGACCTGGTCACCTCGAGGGTGGATCAGAAGCAGACGCGAGTGGAAGAGCTCGAGGCGGAGCGGCAGCAGCTCCTGGATGACAAGCAGCGCTCCACGCGTCTCCTGGAGGCCGCTGAGTCAGAGGTCCGCAAATCCGCCGAACTCGACGAACAGGTCGAAGCGCTCTCTCTGGAGCTCGATGAGCAGAAGTCCAGGTCCGAGTCTCTCGAAAACGACCTCGAAAGCATGCGAGAGACTGTGGAGTCGACACAGAAGGCCCTCGATGACGCCCGGAGCGAGCTTGCCGAGACCAAGGACTCTCTGAGCGCCATGGAACGCGACGCCGAGAGCGCGCAAGCTGAGACCGACGAGCTGAAGAGTGAACTGACGAGCGTTCGCGCCAATCTCGATCGAGAAGTCGAAAAGGCACAGCTGTTCGAGAAGTCGAGCAGTTCAGACCTCGGCGAGCTGAGCGAAGAACTGTCGCGCGCCAGGAGTGAGATCGAGGACCTCACAGGCGTGAAGTCTTCACTCGAGGAACAGCTTGCGGCCGCACAGAGCTCGTCTGAAGGGACGGCAGACGTCCGCGAGAAGCAAAGCGCGGAGATCGAGGAGCTCAACAACCTCATGCAGCTGGAGCGCCAGAAGGTGGGTCAGCTCGAGGCACTGCTCGAGACCGCTGCAACCCAGGCAAACGAAGGCCAAGAAGCGCAGGACGAGCTAGACAGGATCAAGGCGACCTTCGGCGAACTGGAGGAGCTCGTTCGGGCCTCTCAGGCCGAGCAGGCTCAACTGCGTAGTGACTTGGCCTTCGCCGAGCGTGAGCTCGAGAAGACCCGCAACAAGCTGAAGGAGACGACCCTCGGGGACGTCGGCGAGGCTGCGGCCTCAGGAGATCGGGCACTCCAAGAGCTGCGCATGGATATCGGCGAGTTCGACTGATAGCTGCGCCCGGCCGTTTTCGCCGTCTCACGCACGGTCACCCGCGCACCTTCACCATCCGGCCTGCTAGAGGCCAGCCTTCACAGTTTGGTCTCATGACCAGAGATCCGGTCTAGAGATCAGAACTAGAGGTCAGACTACTAGAGATCAGATTAGATGTGGAGTGCGCGCTCGTCCACTGCCAGGGCCGCCTCTTTCAGGACTTCGGCCAACGTCGGGTGAGCATGAGAGGTGCGGGCCAGGTCCTCGGCGGTGGCGCCAAACTCGATCGCCGCCACCGCCTCGGCAATGAGGTCACCGGCGTGTGGCCCAATGATGTGAACACCCAACAAGCGATCCGTGTCCTGATGGGCCAGGATCTTCGCGTGACCCTCGACCGAGCCCACGGCCCGGGCTCGACCATTGCCTCGAAACGGGAAGCTGCCTTTGCGGAACTCGACTCCTTCGGCGAGAAGTTGCTCTTCCGTCTTGCCGACAGAGGCGATTTCGGGATCCGTGTAGACGACGCCGGGGATGGCGTCGTAGTTGACGTGTCCCGCCTTGCCGGCAAGGAGCTCGACACACGCAATGCCCTCTTCTTCCGCCTTGTGAGCCAGCATCGCACCGCCGATCACGTCGCCGATGGCATAGACACCGTCCACCGAAGTCTTGTAGTGATCATCGACTTCGATGAACCCGCGCTGGTCGACGGCAACTCCGACATCCTCGAGACCGAGGCCCGACGATGCCGGCTTTCTGCCGACGGCAACGAGGACGCGATCGCACGCAATGGGCTCTTGGCCTTCGATCTCGACGCGACAGGAAGAGCCCTCCACTGTCGCTCCAGTGACCTTGGCTCCGAGTCGAAACTCGAGACCTTGTCGCGAGAAGATCTGGTGAGCCGCCGCGGCCATCTCACCGTCCATGCCGGGCAGGATGCGATCGAGGTACTCGAGCACCGTGACCTTGGACCCGAGACGGTTCCATACGGAGCCCAACTCGAGTCCGATGTAGCCTGCTCCGATCACCACGAGGTGTTCGGGAACCTCCTCGAACTCGAGGGCTTCGGTCGACGATGCGATGCGGTCACCGTCGAGCTCGACCCCAGGCAGCGAAGCGGGAACACTCCCAGTCGCTATCAGGATTCGATCGCCACTGATTTCCTGGGTCTCGTCACCACTGGCGACCGTCACCCGATTGGCGTCGAGGAGCGTGCCACGCCCCTTGAGGTGGGCCACGCCGTTCTTTTTGAGAAGCGAATTGACGCCTCCCGTCAGGACTTTGACGACCTTGTCCTTGCGCTTCATCATCCGGTCCAGGTCGAGCCCTACCGTCCCGATGATGCCGTGCTCTTCGGCGTGCTCCCTCGCAGACACGAAACGCTCGCTAGACTCCAAGAGAGCCTTGCTCGGAATACACCCGACCCGAAGACAGGTCCCACCGGCGGACGCGTTGTCGTCGATGCAGGCGACTCGGAAACCAAGCTGAGCAGCGCGGATCGCGGCAACGTAGCCGCCAGGGCCGCCGCCGACGACGATCAGTTCGTAATCGCTCATGTTTGTCCTTTCTCTGCAGCTCGTCCAAGACTCTTCCGAGGTTCTCTTCCGAGAGTGACCGAGAAGCGTCTGAGAGTAAGTTTGGGGTCGGCTGCTGGCAGGAGCCGTGGCGTCACGCTTCGATGAGCATACGGCTCGGTTCTTCGATGGCCTCTTTGATCCGCCGCAGGAAGGTCACGGCCTCACGACCGTCGACGATCCGATGGTCGTAGGTCAGGGCCACGTACATCATCGGTCGGATCACCACCTGGCCGTCGATCGCTACCGGTCGATCCTGGATGGCGTGCAAACCGAGGACCCCGCTTTGTGGCGGGTTGACGATCGGCGTGGACATGAGCGAGCCGAAGACTCCACCGTTGCTGATGGTGAAGGTACCCCCTTCGAGCTCTGACAGCTGGATCTTTCCGACGCGCGCTCGTGACCCGAAG
>JANQPS010000303.1 GCA_028285365.1 Thermoanaerobaculia bacterium
GCTCGAGCGCGTTCAGGTCGGTCAGCACTCCCTGAGAACCCTGGTTACGACCCGCGCCCTCGGTCAAGAGGGCCTCGATCTCTTCGAGCTCCGAGCGCAGTGCTTCGGCGCGCTCCTCCAGTTCCGATCTGGTCTCGGGCGGCGCGCTGGACTGGTCTTCGGACTGTGCCCGAAGCTGCGACGAACCCGCGAGACACACGGCAACGGACGCGAGCACACAAGCAGCGCTGCGCCAAGTCGGCCAAGCCCGTCCGAAGACCGAAGATCCCTTGTTCATCGGAGACTCGATTCTAGTACGCGGTCGCAACCTGTACGGCTGTGCGGCGTACACAGGCAATAGGGTCACCAAAACTATAGTTGCGAAGACACCAAGAACACTCATGACTCCACCACTCCGACCGGTCGATCTCCTCGTCCTCCTCACTCTCGAGCAGGGTGCCCGACACGGCTACGGCATCAGGCAAGACCTTCTGGGCATCTCCGACGGCGCCGTCGCTCTGGACGCGGGGAATCTGTACCGGTGTCTGAATCGACTTCAGAGGCAGGGTCTTCTGGAGCGCGAGGCCGCCGGCAACGACGACGATCCCCGTCGACGAAACTACCGACTCACCGAGCACGGTCGTGATCAGGCTCGCAGCGAGCTGAGACGACTGGAGCGTCTGCTCGCAAACCGGGCCGCACGTGCTCTCCTCGCCGAGGCCGGAGGCTGAGAGCGTGTCCGAGCATCCTCCTGCAGCGCGCCGCACTCGACGCTGGTGGATCCGGTGGGCTCTGGCTTTCTTCCCGAGGGACTTCCGGACGACATACGCCGAAGAGATCCAGGACTTCGTCAGCTGCCGCCTGACGGAGGCTTCCGAGACACCAGCCTACACCCTGCTCGAGAGAGCCTGTCGCTCGAGGCCCGCTCTCGTGCTGCGCCTCGCGGTCGAGTTGGCTGCCAACGGTCTCGCCGAGCGCTGCAGTCGACTGGACGCAGCGCGATCGCCCACGGATCAAAGGTCCAGGTGCCAAAGCGCCGCAGTCTCCTCAGGCCAGTTCTGCCACGAACCGAACGCAGTCCAGCCGAACCACGCCCGGCTCCCCCACAGGAGGCCCGTCATGATCGCCAATCTCACGCTCGACCTGCGCCACGCTTGGCGGAGTCTTCGCGGGCAACCCGCAACCCTTGCCCCGGTCGTCGCCATGCTGGCCCTCGGGATGGCGGCCTGCACCTTGTTCTTCAGCCTGGCCGGTGCGGTGCTCATCGATCCGCTGCCTTTCGAAGCAGCCGACGAGCTGATGACCGTGCGGAACCGCTACGGCGACGATCGGACGGCGCTCTCGCCACCCGACTTTCAGGACCACCTGAGAGCCTCGGGGTTTGCGAGTCTCGCAGCGTGGACTCCGTCCAGCGTGGCGCTCGAGACCCGCGACCGTGTCCTGCAGATCGAAGCGGCACGCACCACGCCCGGCTTCTTCGAGACCCTGGGTGTCGCAGCGGCTCTGGGAAGTCCCGGCTGGCCCACGACACAAGCCGACGATCAAGCCGTCGTCGCCATCAGTCACGACCTCTGGGTCACGGCGTTCGGCTCCGATCCCGATGTCATAGGCCAGACCATCCGGGTCGACCGCTCTCCCTTCACCATCAGCGCGGTCATGCCGAGCAGCCTCGAGTTCCCGCGAACCGCGTCTATCTGGTTGCCTCTGGTATTCGATGCCGATCAGTTGGCCGACCAGAACCGGGGCAACGAGTATCTCGAAGCCGTCGCTCGTCTCGAGCCGGGCGTTTCCTTCGCTCAGGCCACAGAGCTCGTCGAAAACACCGCCGCCAACGTGATCGAGCTGGTGCCCGACCGCGCCTCTTATCTGAGCGACAACGGCTGGAGCGCCGGCATCACGCCGCTCGACGAGCATGAATTCAGCGAAGCACGGTCTTCTGCCTGGATGCTCAGCTCGGCGGCTGCGTTGCTCATGATCATCGCGTGCGTCAACGCAGGCGTGCTGCTGATGGTGCGCACGTCACGTCGACGCAGCGAGCTGCGCACTCGGGCTCTCCTCGGCGCTCAGCCGTTTCGCCTCGCTACGCAGCTGCTGCTGGAGAACACCCTGATCGCCGGGCTCGCCGGCGTGTTGGGACTCGGCCTCGCACTCGCGCTGGCCGCAGGGCTGGGTTCGGCGCTGCCTAGTGAGCTGGCCCGTTTTCAGCGACTCGACCTCGACCTGCAGGCTCTGGTGCTCACGCTGGGGCTGGTGCTCCTCACCACGTTCCTGTTTGGTGCTTTGCCCTCCTGGGCCGGCTCCCGATCGGACGTCAGCTCGCGCGGCCAGATGGGCCGCCGGGGTTTGAGTCGACTGCGCAGAGTCTTGGTCACCCAGGAAATCGCCATCGCCGTCGTGCTCCTGCTGGGAGCCGGGGCTCTACTTCAAGAGTTCACTCGCCTCAGCTCGCTCGAGCTCGGCTTCGAGGTGCGCGACCGGACGTCGTTTCGCGTCACACTGCCGTCGTCCGCGTACCCGGACCGCGAGTCCAGACGAGCCTTTGCCGATGAGCTGCTGTCCGACGTCCGGAGCTGGCCCGAAGTGCGTCATGCCGCAGCCGCCGACCGCCTTCCACTCGACGGCAGGCGCTGGGGAGGCACCTTCTACCCGGAAGGCTGGACCGCCGCTCCGGGCGAGCCCACACCGGGGGCGGAGTTCAACGTCGTCACCGAGGACTACTTCGCGACCCTCGGTATCCAGCGACTCGAAGGTCGCGACCTCCACGTGGCCGACACGGCTGACGGTCCTCCAGTGGTCCTGATCGATCGGGTAGCCGCCGAACGCTACTGGCCCGACGGTGCCGTCGGACGCCGCATCACCTTCGATCGCGAGGCAGACCCCGTGCAGTGGCGAGAGATCGTCGGGGTCGTCGAGCACGTGCGCCGAGAAGAGCTCGACGGTCTTGCTCGCCCTCAGGTCTACCTTCCGAACCGTCAGGGTGGAATCCGGGATCTCACGGTGGCGGTCTTCGCTCCCGGCTCCTCGATCTCGGCAGAACGCATCAGTGCGACGCTCGCTCGACTCGACCCGAGTCTCCCGGCCTTTGCCATCGAACCCCTCGAGCAGAAGTACCAAACGGCAGTTTCCCTACCCAGGTACCGGTTGTTCTTCGTGTCGGCGTTTGCGGCCACGGCGTTGATCTACTGCCTGCTCGGTGTCTACAGCGTGCTCTCCCTGACCGTCAGACAGCGGCGCCCCGAGATCGGACTGCGAGTCGCCCTGGGCTCTTCCACACGGAGCGTCATGTTTCGCGTCCTGGGCGACGGCCTCCAGATGACAGGCTGGGGTCTCGTCCTCGGCACGGCGGTCGGCTACGCGACGCTGCGCAGTCTGGAAGGCCTGCGAGCAACCACCAGCGAAGCCTCGTTCTGGGCGATCGTCGCGAGCGTGGCCGGAATCTGTCTCGCCGCCTGCGCACTGGCCGCTGTCGTCCCTGCGCGTTCGGCTGCCTCCACGCATCCGGCAACGACGCTACGGAGTTGACCTGATGTCGCGCTGCGCCTTCTCCGGACTCGGCGTTCGCCACCTTCACGGATCTTTGTTGGGCTCCAGGCTTGTCAAACAGGACCAGATTGGTCCACAATCCGTTCATGTGTCGCGCCTGCGCCGAAAGCGAACGGGCCGCGCTCCTCTGCCAGGAGCGCATCCCGGACTACCTGCACCAGATGCATCTGTTTCGCAGACTCGAGAAGAGCTGCATCGAAACGATGTCGGCAACAGCCACCACGAGGGAGCTGAGCGACGGCTCGTGGATCTTCCGCAGGGGTGAGGCCGCAACGCACCTCTACATCGTCCGTGGCGGCCAGGTGGCCCTCTCACGCGAGTCGATGGACGGCCGCGAGAGCATCATCGCCATCGTCGGTGTCGACGAAGTTTTTGGCGAAGAGCTGGTTTTCCTCGATCGCTGTGACCGCGACCTGAACGCCCGCGCAGTCGGGCCGACGACGCTCCTCTGCCTCGACCGCGGGAGTGTGCGCACCTTGCTCGAGCGCTCGCAAGAGCTGTCTCTATCGTTGCTCCAGACCGCGCATCTGCGTCAGCGCATGCTCCTCGATCACATCGAGCGCATCTCGCTCCAAGATGCGGGAGGTCGTTTGATCGCCTACTTGCTGAGTGAAGCCGCCGACGCGCCGCAGATCAAGACAGGCAGTTCGAGCTGTCCCCAAAGGCCAACACACCGGTCGTCTCATCAGCATACGAGCCTCGGCGTGCGGCGCATCCGTCTACAAATGCCCAAGCACGCGCTGGCCGCACACCTCGCGATTCAGCCGGAGACGTTGTCTCGAGCCCTGGCGAGACTCAAACGGGACGGCTCGGTGAACGAGGTGCAGAGCGAGCTGCTGATCGATTGTGATCGTCTCAGCCACACCCAGTCCTGCGAAGACTGCGAGCGCAGGTGTTGGGGGTGTCCGGGACCGGCGACGACCGAGGGCATCACCGTTTCGACATCTGGGTCGACAACTGGCTCTCTGCCCGGACGGCCCGTCTCACGAGCGTACTGATAGCTAGCCGGACTCTCCTTGTCTCACCCGTCTCCCGACGGGTCTATATCGTGTCCACAGTCGAGGGTCCAACCGCTCGTCCCACCGACCGGGTTTGTTCCAAGGGTCCGCTGACGACCAGTTCGAGCGCCTGACGTCGCCCGTCGGCGGAGTCCGCCATCTGGAGACTCTTCGTCGTAGGCAAGCGCCCCGCTGGGGTAGTTGTCGACATGGAGTTGCGCCAGGGCGAGCAGTTTCTGGGCTTCGGACTCCTGGTAGGCAGCTTCGCTGCGACGCCAGAGGATCTTCTACCAGTCCACATGGAGCGGCGACTCGCTCTCCCTAGGTGTCCCCTGGGCGCTAGTCTTTGCGAGGAGTAGAGCGACAGACCACCGAGCCACCACCAACCTGCTGAGACGCGGGCGGGCTGCCCGCGCCTTCGCGTTCCGTCATGGGAGAGGTCGACAATGAGATTCGCGACTCGCACCACAGCTCCGACTCTGACAATCCTCACCGGCATGATCCTGCCGGCGTCGGGCGCTGGCGGGCTCGAGCCCACGACCCAGCTGGTCGGGCCCGGCGCCACCGTCGCCGCACCCCTCGTCGAGCGCTGCCCGACCTTTCATTGGGGTGCCAGCGAACCGACGGTGGGTCAGCAGCTGGTCGTCTTTGCGCTTCGAGACAGTCCCGACGGCGAGGTCGCCTCAGACGAACCGGCACTGCAGGTCGACCTGCCTGGAACGGCTCGAGGTTTCAGCCCGGCACTGGATCAATGCCTCGAGCCCGGACACTACGTTTGGGCCGTGGTGGCCAGCCATCGAACGCCCGACGAGTGGGGCGAGCCTCGAGAGCGGACCGTGTGGTCGAGCACGCTGCGATTCGAGGTCGAGCCCACCGGCACCACCGAGGTCCGAGCAGTCAACGAGCCGATCAGGGCAGGAGTACACACAGCCGGCCGCAGGACCGTTCCCCGGCCGCGACCGCGAGACGCGAACGACGCACAAGAATCCGCGACCCTCAGGATCGGCAGCGCAGGCTCCACCGCCACCGCTCCCGCCGCCGTTCGCGGTGAGAGTCTCGACTCGGCCGACAGTCACGGCGTCGCGGGAACCACCATGGCGCCAGGCGGCGCCGGAGTTGCGGCCGCCAACGAGGCCGGAGGTGCGGACGTCTTCATCGACGGCGCCGCGGACACCGAGACGGACACGCTGCTCACCCAGTCGACTCTCGACCGACCATCGGCCGAAGCCGAGGTCTTCCGCTTCATCAACTCGGGGTCGGGCTCCTTGACGCTGGAGGTGGACGGCGAGGAGGTTGCGACCGGCCCGGTCGTCTCCAACATCGACGCGGGAACGGGATTGCTGGGTGGCGGTGACGGCGCCGTCGCGCTCCAGGCGGATCTCGCGACGCTGCAGGCGCGGGTGAGTGCCACCTGCCCCGCCGGATCGTCCATCCGAGCGATCGACGGTGCCGGCGCAATCACCTGCGAGGTCGACGACAGCGGTGAGCTCAGCGCGGGCAACCAGCTCGCCCTCAACGGTGACGTGCTGGACGTCGTCGAAGGCCCCGGCAGCAATCTCGACGCCGACACCATCGACGGCCTCGAGGCGACGGATCTCGCGCCCGCGGTGCACGCTCACCTCGGCGCGAGCTGGTCAGGGTTCGCGACCAACGGCCTTGCCGTCGCCAACACCTCGACCTTCAGCTCGGCGAAGGGGCTTCTCGGAGAGATCTTGACGACCGGAGCCGGCGCTTTCTCCGCCGGTGTGCATGGCTACAACCGCGGGACCGGCGGGAGCGGAATTGGCGTTTGGGGTCAGCAGGACGGCTCCGGCTGGGGTGTGTACGGCAGCACGCCGAGCGGCCGCGGTGTCTACGGAACGTCCACCTCCGGAACGGGTGTTTTTGGTCAAGCTTCCGGTACGAGCGGTCTCAACTACGGGGTCTACGCCTCGACCAATTCCCTGTCCGGATATGGCCTGTTTGCGACCGGCGCTGACACCGCCATCAATGCCGAGTCGCCCGGTTCACCCGTCGTCCGCGCCGAGTCCACAGCAGATTCTCTGGGGCAGTACACGATCGCCATTGAGGGCGAGGCTATTGGAGCGGGAGTCAGAGGACTCGGCGGTGTTCAAGGTGTTGCCGGCATTGCCGACGAGACCTCGCTAGACGGCCACTCGTCTTCCATCTACGGCGTCACTGGCAGCGCAGACACCTTCGGAGCTCTCGCCTATTCGTTCCTCGACGGTGGAACCAGGCGTAGCTATGCGGTCTACGGCTCCAGCTCGGGTGGCAATGGCGACGTCAATCACGCTGGCTACTTCGCAGGCACCGTCCACGTCACGAGCACTCTCAGCAAAGGTGGAGGTTCTTTCCTCATCGACCATCCTCTCGACCCCGAGAACAAGACCCTCTCCCACTCGTTCGTCGAATCTCCCGACATGATGAACATCTACAACGGCAACGTCGTCCTCGACGAGCGCGGTGAAGCCTGGGTCACGCTGCCCGACTGGTTCGACGCGCTCAACCGCGACTTTCGCTACCAGCTCACTGGCATCGGACAGTTTGCTCCCGTGTTCGTCGCGGAGCCGATTCAGGGCAACCGCTTCAAGATCGCAGGCGGCGAGGCCGGTATGACCGTCTCCTGGCAGGTGACCGGCATTCGACAAGACGCCTGGGCGAACCAGAATCGCATTCCGGTCGAAGAGGACAAGCTTCCAGGGGTCAAGGGCCGCTTGATCCATCCCGAGGCTTTTGGTCAGCCGCCCGAGCGCACCAGGCACGACGTCGAAGACGTAGAGCCCAATCGCGGTCTCGACGTGCAGAGCGACTCCCGTTAGAGCCGGGCAAGAGCTTTCTTGAGTTGGCCGGTCGCCGAGCTCATCGACGAGGAGAGGTTGAGCGCGCCTCCATGGCGCCAGAACCGATGACCTTCAGGCACGGAGACAACCATGACGAACTCAACTCGCCTTCCAGTCGCGACCTTCACCAACGCCCTAGCGCTGGTAGCGCTGTGTGTCCTCAGCTCCAGCTTCACCCTGGCTCTCGGTCAGGCAGTCGCAGCCACGAAGCCCGAGCTGGTCTCGCCAGGCCGAGCGGCGCTCAGCCCACACCGCGATGATCAGGTCACCAGCGCGGCCGCGCCGTGTCCAACCTTTCACTGGGGGGCTCCGAACGTCTTCGAGGACCAGGTCGCCTCGCACCAGCTCATCGTCGCCTTCGAGATGCTGGACTCTCCCGAGGGCGACGTCCCTGCGGACGAGCCGGTCTTCGAAGCCAAGCTCCCGGCCTCTGCTCGAGGCTACAGTCTCGACGCCAGTCGGTGTCTTGCGCCCGGTCGCTACGCATGGGCGATCGGCGTCCAGGTCGCTGGCGGTCAAGAGGACGGCCCCGCAATCAGGTGGTCCGAGCCGTTTCACTTTGTCGTCGAACAGCCGGTCGTCGAACAGCCAGGCCCACGCCGCGTGGACACACCCGGCACAGCTCCAGTCCTGGATCAGGGTCGCGCGCAAGGCGGCGTTGCGCAACGGTCTGCTTCGGATCAACCGGTCCTTCCCACGCCGAGACGCCCCGGCGCTCGCGCGAGTGCCAACGGCTCTGCCGGCGCTGGCCCGGCA
>JANQPS010000306.1 GCA_028285365.1 Thermoanaerobaculia bacterium
GAGCGAAAGCGCGATCTGTCCGACGATGAGAAGGTTGCGCGGTGCGAGACGATGCCGAGCAGAGCCACGCCCGGAGCCGATCGTCGGCCTCAGCTTGCCGGCGAGATCGCCGCGTGTCACGCGCAGGGCCGGACCAAGGCCGAAGGCCAGGGTTGCCACGATGCAGAACAGCACGGTGACGGCGATCACGCGCAAGTCGGGTTGGAGGTCGAAGTTCACGGTCAGACCAAAAGGCATCAAGCCTCCGACCGTGGCCAGGAGCATCCGCGACGCAACGACCGCGAGGACGATGCCACCGCAACCTCCGAGGATCGACAGGAGGAGTGACTCCGTCAGCATCTGGCGAACGAGGCGAGGCCGCCCGCTGCCCAATGACGAGCGCACTGCGATCTCGCTCTGACGACTCGCCCCTCTGGCCAGAAACATGTTGGCGAGGTTGAGGCAGGCAATCAGCAATACGATGCCGGTCATCGCCATGAGCACCAAAGCGGGCGCCAACAGGAAGCTATCGTCACTCGGGTCGGTGCTGACCGCCAGACGCGACAGCGGCGATGAGGAGAGCTGGCGGGGTCCTCCCACACTCGGGTAACTCTCCTCGAGCGAGACGTTGATCGTGTCGAGCTCGGCCTGCAGCTGAGTGGCCTCGCGCCCGGAGCGAAGCCGCCCAAGGACCATCAGCGCGTTGTTGTCCGGATCGGCGAGATCGACGTTGCTTCCAGCCATGGGACCACCCATGGCATTCGCCATGGACCCCAGAGGCAACCAGAAGTCGGGAGTCATGAACGCCGTGGAGCCGGTAAATCCGGGGGACGCGACTCCAATGACCGTGGAAACCTGTCCGTTGATATCCAGTGTCGAGCCGACGAAGTCTTCGGGTGCGCCACGTCGAGTCCAGAATCCGTGGGACGTGATCACGACCGGGGTGTTGGCTCCCGGGCTGCACTCTTCCTCAGTGAAGGCCCTGCCCTGCGAAAGCTCCTCTTCGAACACATCGAAGTAGTTCTCGCTGACGATGGTCGCCATCGAGCGAGTGGTGACGTCGCGCTCCTTGAGTCCGACGATCGTGAGGTTGTGAGCAGCCAGCTCATCGAAACTGTCCAGCCGCGACCGCAGCAGCTCGTAGGCCGGATACGAGATGCTGCGATAGGTACCCGGGCGTTCGACGCTCTCGCTGTGGAGACTGACGAGGCGATCGGCCGGCACCGTGCCGCTGCTCCTGAGTAGCATCAGGTCGATCGCACCGAACATGGCGGCATTGACTCCGATCCCGAGGGCGAGAATGCCGATCGCTACCGCCGAGAAACCCGGGCTCCGGGTCAGGCTGCGCAGGGCGTACTTGGTGTCCATCCAGAGTTCTTCGACGATCATGCGACGCTGCCTCTTGTCTTCATGTGTTGTCCCCATCTTGGTGAGCTCGGCCCGAGCGGAGTCCAGATCTCCGAACTCTTCGAGTGTCAGCCGACGAGCCTCACCAGCATCGAGCCCCTGGCCCACGAGGTCGTCGATGCGCGACTCGACGTGGAACTCGAGTTCTTCATCGATCTCGCGCTCGAGCTGCCGCCGGCTTCGCCAGGGAAAACGGAACTCACGCCGCTGTCCCGGAACGGACTGTTTGGCTCGCCATCTCACGCCCGCGTCTCCACGTCGAGCACCCGGAAGACGGCATGCGCGTAGCGTCGCCAACTCCCCGCCTCTTCGTTGAGGGCGTCGCGACCGTGGTCGGTCAACTGGTAGAACTTCGCTCGGCGGTTGTTCTCCGAGCGCCCCCAGTCGGACGTGATGAGCTTCTGATTCTCGAGCCGGTGCAGGGCCTGGTAGAGCGCGGCATCTTTGATCCCGAGCTCCCCTTCGGTCTGCTGGCGAAGCCAGCTCGAGAGTCCGTAACCATGGCTCGGCCCCAGAGACAACGTCTTGAGGATCAGGAGATCGACGGTGCCCTGGAGCAACCGCCTGCTTGGTCTCATCGACATACGAGCTTCCTCCACGAGGAAGCCAGCTTGTCGGACGCGATGCCCGGCTTCCCCTCACTTACTGTGGGGAATACGCCGGGACTGGAGCTCATGTTTCAGGCAGCCACCGAGATCCTCAGCGCGCAAACGCGAACCTCATATCGCCAGGCAGCGTAGTTCGCAGATCCGACCGGAATGGCACCCCCACGACTCCGAGTGCCGCGA
>JANQPS010000321.1 GCA_028285365.1 Thermoanaerobaculia bacterium
CGAGACCAGCGAGTTGATCTGGGAGGGTGATCGGTGCGGCTTTCAGAATCCGATGGTTGGCTAGCCGGAGGTCGCACAATCCGGCAACTTGCTTTACAGCGTCAACGACGGTCACGCGCTCGACTCCGCGATGAGCTGGTCGGGGCCCCTTCGGGGGATTCAGGGCATGCCTCGGTCCGGCCGTGCGAGCATCGCGCTGCGGTCGAGCAGATCGTCCGGCCTCCCTTCGGAATGACAGCAGAATGACAACAGCGGGTCTTTGGGTCGCACTCGTCTGTCATCCTGACGAAGTGCCGATCGATGGAGTTCGATCGCAGCGTGCTGTTCGTTGGCACGTAGGAAGGACCTCGACCGGGAACTCTCGGCTTGCCGTCGCCTGGCCGTCGTCGCGATCCCATCTCTGCTCTTCGATGACTGGCCTCGAGGCACCCATTGGCCACTTCACGTCAGAATGATCACAATTCAGAATGACCACAATTCAGAATGATCACAATGGAGTGTTGTAGTCCACCAGTACCGGAGATGTCCGATGACAAGAAGACACCAGTCGCATGACTTCTCGGCCATGCTGTTGATCTTGGCGCTCGCTCTCGCGCCGCTCGCCGCCCAGGCCCGGGCCTCCGACTTCGAGCCGCCACGCACCAGTTGGGGGGCTCCCGACATCTCGGGACTCTGGGACTTCCGCACGCTGACCCCGCTCGAGCGTCCGTCGAGTCTGGGAGATCGCGAGTACTTCACGCGGGAAGAAGCGGAGGCGTTTCGCAAGCAGACGATGGCGGCTCGTGACGTCGATCAGCGCTCGGGCGCTTCGCAGTTCGACGTCGAAGGCGCCTACAACACGTTCTGGTGGGATTGGGGTGATTCCCTGACCGAAGACCTGCGCACGTCGCTGATTGTCGACCCGCCAAACGGTCGGCTGCCGGAGCTGACGGACGAAGCCAAGGCCCTGGCGAGGGTGCCGCTCTGGGAGAGGGAGCCGCCGGTGCGCGCCATCGTGTCGATCGGCGCCAACTCGCCGCGGGGACCACGTTTCGACGGCCCCGAGTGGCTGGGACTGTCGGAGCGCTGCATCGTGGGCTTCAACTCCGGTCCGCCGATGTATCCGAGTGCCTACAACAACAACGTCCGCATCCTCGTCACACCTGACACCGTGCTGCTGGTCAACGAGATGATTCACGACGCGCGGGTGGTGCGGCTCGACGTTTCGGAGCACGCGCCCGAGTCGATTCGTCGCATCATGGGTGATTCGATCGGTCGTTGGGACGGCAACACGCTGGTCGTCGAGACGCGCAACTTCACTGACATGACGCCGTCGTTTCAACCGGGTGCTGCCGGAACCGTGGGCACCGGCGAGAGCAAACTGCTGATTGAGCGCTTCACTCTCCTCGCCCCGGGTCGACTGCTCTACGAATACACCCTCGACGACCCGGCGACCTTCACTCGACCCTTCACTGTCGCCATCCCGATGCGCGCGACCGATGGGCCCATGTACGAGTACGCCTGTCACGAAGGCAACTACGCCATGGGCGGTGTGCTCAGAGGCGCCCGATTGCAGGAAGCCGAAGCGAACGCGCAGAGCGACGACCGCTGATCGGCGTCACGGCCCGGCCGCGGCTGACTGAGGCGCGGACACGTAGGTCACCAGGCCTGCCAGGTCGACGCGCGCGCTGTCGGTTGGGTTGAGGAGGCGAATCTCCACCTCGTGGGGACCGTCTTCGAGCGCGTATTTCCAGAACAGATAGAAGCGGCGCTTGGTGAACTCGGTCGGCAGGGTGGCGGTCTCGACCAGCTCGCCGTCGACGTGCAGCTCGGCTTCGAATACGTGGTTCTGGTTGTCGTTGGCCGCGGTCGCCTGACCCATGACCGCAAAGCCGATGCCGTCGAACGTGAAGCTGTAGACGTCGGTGAGCTGCAGTGGGTTCTGGTCGCTTCCGGGCTCCCGCAGATCCCGACGCTCACCAGGGTAGTGGCCTTCGAAGGCGTCTTCGAACGGGACGGTGAGAGGCTCCTGGACGACGATCGTGACGCTGTTGTCGGTGACCTCACCACCGCCGCGAGCGATCAGCTCGAGCGCGTGGCGGTACGACATGTCGTAGGCCTTGTTGAGTGAGATGGTGGTGAACGCAAAGTCGAGATCTTCAACCTTGGAGAGCCCGCGCTTCCAGTCTTCGGGAATCGCCTCGTAGCCTGAGATGGTGCCGAGGACTCCTGCTGCGGAGGCCGGGTTGCAG
>JANQPS010000343.1 GCA_028285365.1 Thermoanaerobaculia bacterium
CTGGGGGGAAATCCCATGGCTGTCCTGAGCCCGGGCGGCTGAAGCATTCGCATCTCGTACCCTCGAGACCGCGGCCGGACCAAGGCGAATCTGTCGAGAGTAGTGATCGTCCTAAGGCGGCTATCAGGGGCTTGATCGCCCCCTTAGGACGATCACTACTCTCGACAGATTCGCCTTGGTCCGGCCGCGGTCTCGAGGGTACGAGATGCGAATGCTTCAGCCGCCCGAGCTCAGGACAGCCATGGGATTTCCCCCGAGTTTTTCCTTGGGCGAGAATACGCGACGGGACAAGATCAAGTTGCTCGGGAACGCCGTTTGTCCCCCCGTCATGCAGGCGGTGCTGTCCAAGCTAACGCGGTGAGCGGGAGAGGCTAGATGGGTTCCGACCGTTCGGTGATTCAACGCAGACGGTCTCGAATCAGGCCTAGGGCGCGGCTCATTCGAGCGATCGGCGAAGACCTGATCAGCAGCCCCACGATTGCCCTCGTGGAGCTAATCAAGAACGCGTACGACGCGGACGCCGAATGCGTGATCGTTCGCTTCGAGTCGCCACTCGAGGTTGGAAGAGGCGCGATCGAGGTCATTGACGACGGCCACGGCATGGATGCAAAGGCCGTTGAGACCGGCTGGCTTGAACCTGCGACCATTGCGAAACGAAAGACGTCTCTATCGAAGAAGAAGAAGAGGCGCATGACGGGCGAGAAGGGGTTGGGGCGGTTCGCTGCAGCACGTCTGGCCGACTCGATGGAGCTGGTCTCAGTGACACGTCGTCCCCTTCGGGTGGTCGATGCAGTGTTCGACTGGGAGGACTTCAGCGATGAAGAGAAGTACCTCGATCAGCTCCGCTGCGAGTGGGGCGAGAGCGTGCCCGCGCGTGGGACTCCCTCGGGTACGACCCTTCGACTCGTAGGGCTTCGGAAGAGCTGGGACCTGGAGGACTTCAGAAGACTTCGCGGAGAGCTTGCGAGATTGATCGCTCGCCCAGCTGACGCCGGGTCGTTTGAAATCGTCCTAGAGCTTCCTCCGGAGTTCAGCGACTACTCCGGGAAGGTGACGCCGCCGGACGTTCTCGAGCAACCACACTACTCCCTGCTTGGATCACTCGGCGCTGACGGGGCGCTGGATGCTGTCATCAGCATCAGGGGCGATGAATCGGAAATCCAGAAGGTTCTAGCGCTGAGGGGACCTCGCGACAGCACATGTGGACCATTCGACTTTGAGTTTAGGGTCTGGGATCGCGATCGCGAGAACCTGAAGGAAGTCGCCGAGACGCTGGGCACGACGGTCCGAAACATCCGTGCCGACCTGGACCAAGCATGCGGAATTAGCTTGTACCGGGATTCGTTCCGCGTGCTTCCCTATGGAGCCCAGGACGACGACTGGCTCCGCCTCGATGCCCGGCGCGTAGACAACCCGACGCTGCGATTGAACAACAAGCAGATCGTAGGTCAGGTGTTCATCTCGGCTGCCGACAACCCCGGACTGCGAGATCAGACGAATCGGGAGGGCCTGATCGAGACACAGGAGCTGATCGATCTTCGTGAGTTCCTGGCGCTCCTGCTGGCCGAGATAGAGGCGCGTCGGTACGACGCGAGACGCGATAGTCCCGTGGAGATCGTTGAACAAGGTGTCTTCGCGGGGCTCGACATCGCCCCGATTCGCGAGTCGTTCGAGACTCGATATCCGAACGACGCAGAGTTCCTCGAGTTCCTGCAGAAGCGTGAGCGTGACTTCCGGTCGTCCGTCGAGCGAGTTCAAGAAGTCGTAGCCCGGTACCGGCGACTGGCCACTCTCGGTCAGCTTATTGATGTCTTGCTTCATGATGGGCGAACGCCGATCGCGACGATTGCCAATGAAGCCGAGCTTGCACGCCAGGATCTCAAGGGCGTGGATGATGCCCAGCAGCTTCGTGACAGATTGGACGGGCGGATAGATGTCGTCGTGCGGCAGAGCGCGGTA
>JANQPS010000356.1 GCA_028285365.1 Thermoanaerobaculia bacterium
GGCCGGCTGTCGCTCTCGATCGGGCTCGGAGCTCGTGAGCAGGGCTGGGCGAGTCGTGGCGGCGTCACCGCCAAGGGCGCTGGTATCGCCCACGCTCGCGAAGCGGCCCAGCGGGTTGTTGTAGACGCGGCTCTCCCCCGTGAGCGTGTCGACGACCTCGAGATCGAACGCTACGTTGCTCAGTGCGCCGTAGAAAACCCAATAGAAGCCGTTGATGGGTGTCCCGTCGAGGACCTTGACTACCAGCTCCGTGTTGGCGCTGTCGAAGAACCAAAAACCGCCGGTGTCGGCGGTGCGCGGTACGGCCTGTGCGAGTCCGGTGTTGCCTGCGAAGTCTTGCCAGCTAGCGCGGACGGCAAATCGCCCGTCCTGAAGGCAGAGTGTGAGCTCGTCGACGACACAGCTGGCCACGTTTTCGAACACGTAGACCGCGCCGGCATCTTCGACTTCGCCGACGTCGCCGAAGAAGGCTCCCGCAATCGCTCGGTTGCCGTCGAGCGACACGTCCCAGCCGAAGTGGTCGTCGGTCTCGAGATCGGATGCCACGAGCTTGCGCTGCTCCACCCACTCCCCCTCCACCCGTCTGAAGACGTAGGCAGATCCGGATCCCAAGCCGCGATCGTCGTCGAGGTCGGCACCCACCAGAATGAGGTCGTTCTCGACCTCGATCGACTGTCCGAAACGTGCGCCGGCTGACGAGTCGCTCGGCAAGAGCTTGTCCGTCTCGGTCCACGTTGAGCCGGTGCGGGTGAACTCATAGACGGCTCCGCTTTTTGTGCCGCCCTCGCGATCGAAGGGGGCACCGACGTAGAGACGCTCTCCGGACAACGCCAAGGAGACCCCAAACTGTTGGTTGTCGAACGCGTCGGAGGCAACGAGTCGAGCCTGCTCGATCCAAGTCGACCCGTTGCGCTGGAAGACATACGTAGCACCGGGACGGTCTGCAAGGTCGGGATTGCCGGGTGCTCCGACCGCGATGGAATCACCTTCGACGTTCACGGCCACACCGAACCAGTCGAGCACGGTGCCTTGTGACGCCAGCAGCTTGTCTTGAAGAGTCCACGCGTTGCCGTTGCGAACGAACACGTGGGCAGATCCTGAGGACGGGCCCAGGTCGTCGTCGAGAAACGAGCCGGTGACGGCAGTGTCTGCGTCGAGGTCGACGTACCAGGCGAAAAAATCTCTTGCGGTCGGATCGGGTGACACGAGTTTTGCTTGCTGGGACCATCGACCGTCGCTGCCTCGCACGAAAACGTATGCCGATCCTTCGTCGACGCTGGTGCCGTCATCGGCAAAGGCGCCCACGAGCACCGTGTCGCCACTGAGCGCCGCGTGGCGTCCGAACAAGTCGCCGACCTGTCCGTCGCTGGCCAGCAGCTTCTGGGTGAACTGCCATCCTGAAGAGCCCCGCTCGTAGACCGACACGGAACCGGAGTTGTCTCCTAGGTCGTCGTCCCAGTTCGAACCGACGATCAGCCGGTCGCCGTCGATGGAGACAGTCACTCCATACAGATCGAAGAACGTCGGCTCCGGCGCCGACAGCTTGATTTCCTGGGCGACGAGTGGTGCAAGCAGCAACAGGCTCGTGAGCGACGTAGCCAGGGCGAGGAGCGCACTCTTCAGTGTTGACACGGCAAACTCCCAAGGCATGAAGCGTGGTTGAGGCGTACCAGGGTGCAGGCTTCTTGGCCTCCCTTCAGACGGACACTAGCAGCCGGTTCGGTCGAGATTTCGACGACTGGGGTGCGCCCTGGGGCTTTGAGGGGAGTCAGATCTGCTGGACAGAGCTCGTGGCACGTATGGCTTCACTTTGATGGCTTCACCTTGATGGCTACACTTTGCTGGGGTCACGTTGCGGAAGTGCCCCGATCGGCAACCCTGCAGGACGAGTCGTGCCCGACACCCCGGGCATGGAGCTCACGTGCGGTAGCGGCCCTCACATCCTCCAGCGCCGCCAAGAGATCGATATCGGAGTCGAGCAGGCTCATCATCGCGAGACCTCGGAGCGTCGCGACCACGCCAAGTGCGATGACCTCCGCGTCGCCAGTGCCAGAGTCGAACCTGGACTCCTCTTCCTGCTCGATCAAGTCGACGAGGGCGTCGACGAAGGTCCGATTGAGATCGCTGAAGGTCTGCGCGCGTTGACGCAGGGGACCGAGAGCCTCGCCCATCAGGATCAGGATGAGTCGCTGGGCCTGAGATGAGATCTGCGTGCTGGCGTGAACGCGAATCAGCGTGTCGACGCCTTCTGCCGGACTGCGGGCCCCTCGCGCGGCTTCGAAGAGTCGTGTTCGGCCTTCGAGCAGTCGCCGGATGCCGATGTCGATGAGCTTCTCTTTCGAGCCGAAGCGCTGGGTGACGAGCCCCGGGCTGTAGCCAGCGCGTCGAGCGATGCGCTCCACCGTGGTTGCGGTGACGCCACGTTCGGCGAGCAGCTCGGCGCTGGCTCTCAGAAGTCGTTTTGTGGATTCGTGGCGGCGCTCGGCCTGGGTGCGGCGGCCCCCAGGCGGCTCGGGCTCAGGCTCGGGTTGCGATGGGGCAAGCGGCTCGATGGGCTGTTCCAGGAAGGCGGGGCTGGGCCAGGTGGCATCTGGCTCCGCCAGTGCAAAGACGATGTCTTCTTCGAGAGCTCGAAAGCAGGGGTCGAGCTCCACACTCTGGTCGAGTAGAGAAATCAGTGTCAGTCCGCGAAGTCGAGCAACGATCCTGAGTGCGAGTAGGTTCCTGTACGAGTCCATGAGGCGTGGTTCGGCGGCCTCGAGGAGCTCGTCGAAGGCGACGATGTAGCGCCGGTTCAGGTCGCGGAAGATCTCCTGTCGATCTCGTAGTGGCCCGAGCGCTTCTGCCATCAAGACCAGGATGGCTTCGCTCCACGTCGGGTGCTCCCTCAGCGTCGAAGCATAGGTCCGAATCACCTCCGAGATGGCTTCGCGAGGGTCTTGCGCTCGGGAGATGACCTCTTGCGTGACCCGTGCTCCCTGGCGAGCGTGTCGCTCGACCAGGGCGTCGACCAGGCCGGCCTTCGAGCCGAAGCGCTGCCCCACCAGGGTGGCGCTGTAGCCAGCCCGCCGGGCCACCTCCGACAGTGACGTCGCGGTCCAACCTTTCTCCGCGACGAGCTCGGCGGCAGCTCGCATGAGCTGCCGGGTCGATTCCCTGCGGCGCTCGGCCTGGGTGCGCGTTCGCCTGGCCGCCGGCTGCTGGCTCACGCCCGGATCGGCCGGAGGCGCGGTCGAGATCGAAGCGGAATCGCTCCTGCCCCGATCGCGTTCTCCAGCTTCTTCCATGTGACTCCGAGTCCGCGGTCCTGCCTAGGCGAGGCCGGCTCGCGACAGCGGCAGGTCGCGATAGCGCGTTCCCGTTACCTGGTAGAGGGCGTTGAGCAAGGCCGGAGCGAGTGGCGGTAGAGCCGGCTCTCCCGCACCGCTGGGCGGCTCTTCACTCTCGATGAGGTGGACGTTCACCTTGGGCATGTCTCCGATGCGAAGCATCGGGTAGTTGTTGAAGTTACCCTGCCGGACCGCGCCGTCCTTGAGCGTGATCTCACCGTAGTAGGCCATCGACAACCCGAAGGCGACGCTGCCCTCGACCTGAGCCTCGAGCGAGTCAGGGTTGACCGCGGTTCCGACGTCAGCCACGACGTCCACTTCGTGTACGACTGCTTTGCCGTCGTTGACCGAAGCCTTCACAGCCATCGCGAAGTAGGCGAGGAAACTGAAGTGAGAGGCAAAGCCGTGGCCCCAGCCATCGGGTAGCGCGTCTCCCCAGTTCGAGATCTCGGCGGTCTTCTTGATGACGTTGGCGAGTCTTCCGGTGTCGAGTCCGTACGGCTCGTCGCGCTCGGTGAATTTGAGCCCCTTGCGAGGCTCGCCGAGCATTTCGAGACGATAGGCAACCGGGTCCTTGCCGACGGCCTCGGCGAGCTCGTCGATGAAGCAGTTGACCGCCACTGCATGGAACGTGTTGCACACCGAGCGCAGCCAACCGATGCGGACATCGGACTTGATGCCGCTCGCCTCGAGGGCGATGTTGGGAAACTGGTACGGCATGTTGGCGAATCCCATGCCGAGTTCCAAGGGCAGCGGGTCGACGGCTCCCGGAAAGAAGGTGGAGCCGATCGTCGGGAACGCGGTGTGATGGCGCCAGCCGGTGACCTTCTGGTCGGCATCGAGGGTGGCCTCGAGCTTCTGCATGTTCTCCGCTCGATAGAAGCCGTGACGCACTTCGTCTTCACGGGTCCACTGGAGCTTGACCGGGGTTCCGGGGATCTTCTGAGCCAGCTTGGCTGCTTCGATCATGAAGTCGGGCTTCGACTTGCGGCCGAAGGCACCGCCGAGAAGCGTTACGTTGATCGTCACGTTGGCCGGGCTGACGCCAATGGCCTGCGCCACGCTACGTTGCGCCGTCTGGGGATCTTGGCAAGGTGCCCAGATCTCGCACGTGTCGTTCTCGAACTTCGCCGTGGCGGCC
>JANQPS010000357.1 GCA_028285365.1 Thermoanaerobaculia bacterium
ACGCGGAGTGGTCACTGCTTGGTCGCTTTGTGGACCGTTCTGTGGCCGTTCTGTGGCCGTTTTGTGGTCGCCATATTCTGACCCCACTCAGCGGCCGGCTGCCAGTCGGCTGCTACAGTGCAAAGAGTCCTCGAACCCATTCGACGTTTCGACTCCTCTGCTCCTACAGCTCGACCGCCCTCGATGTCTGAGACCACACAGGAATCCCCTGCAGACCGACACCAGAGGTGGGTCCGGGTGTCGCACTGGATCCTGACCGTCAGCGTCATCACCCTGGCGGTGAGCGGCACCTTCATCTTGATGGTGCATCCACGTCTCTACTGGGGTGAGACCGGTAACGATCTGATGCCGGTATTCCTCGAGCTGCCGATCAGCCGCAACCACCAGCACGGAGGTTGGGAGGGGCAGATGTCGATCTCGGAATCGTCTCCGGAGATCGTGAGTGCCAGCCGGACCTTTGCGATCTTCAACCAGAACGGTTGGGGCCGGAGTCTGCACTTCCTCGCAGCATGGTTGCTGGTAGTCCCCGGTGCGGCCTACCTGTGGCTCGGACTGACTCGGGGCCACTTTCGGTGGCACGTGATGCCGAAGAAGGACGATCTCACGAAGGACGAACTGCTGCGCGACGTGACCAATCACCTGCGCTTTCGCATCAGGCCTCCGACGGGAGGACCTCAATACGGGGTCCTGCAGAAGTGCACCTACAGTTTCGTGATCTTCTTCGTGGCGCCGGTGGTCGTGGTGAGCGGCTTGGCGATGTCGCCGGCAATCACGGCCGCTTTGCCATTCCTGCTGGATCTCTTTGGCGGGTTTCAGTCAGCCCGCACGATCCACTTCTTTGCGTTCGTGGTGCTGGTGTTGTTCGTGGTGATTCACGTCGTCATGGTGATGCGATCTGGATTCAAGCGTCAGATTCGCGGAATGACCATCGGAGAGTGAGATGAGCAGCAAGAAGCTATTGACGCGACGTCGGGTTCTCGTCGCAGCGGGTCTCGGCTCTCTGGGTGGGATCGCGGCACTGCGCCGACCAGATGGCCTTCCTCCGACCTACGGCAACTTGCTGCGCATGGGAGACACCTTGACCTATGCGGTGCATCGGATCCTGCTGCCGAAGAACGCTTTGGCGCGTGAGTACGACCTCAGCGACATCACGTCGTTTCCGGCAACGGGTACGACCAATCCGGGCCAGACGGTCGATTCGCCGCTTGGCGAGCAGTATCGGCAGCTCCAGCACGGGGCCTTTGCTGACTGGCGACTCGAAGTGGACGGCTTGGTGTCGTCGCCGCGCTCGTTTTCGCTCGCCGATCTGATGGCGATGCCCACCCGCACCCAGGTGACGCGGCACACCTGCGAGGAAGGCTGGACTGCCATCGGCCAGTGGACGGGGGTTCCGCTCGCACAGGTCCTACAGGCTGCGGGAATTCGCGAGACGGCCCGCTACGCCGTCTTCCACTCGTTCGATCATTGGGCCGACTGCATCGACATGGTCGATGCATTTCATCCCCAAACGATCCTCGCCTACGGGATGAACGGGCAGGATCTGCCTATTCAGCACGGCGCCCCCGTACGCCTCCGCGTCGAGCGCCAGATCGGCTATAAGAGCATGAAGTACCTCCGTCGCATCGAAGTAACCGATACGTTCGACGACGGTGGACAGTTCGGGAACCTCCAGAACGGATGGGCCTGGTACACGGGAATCTGAGCCGGGGAGCTCGCCTACGCCGGCCCGGCGCGGCTTGCGTCACAAGCTCTGTTTCCTGGGCGCTACATCACCAGCAGAACCGATGCCCCTGAGCGCGCGTCCCATCACCATCCGCCAGAGCCTGATCGGGAGTCAGATCATCGGCATCGTGGCGCTCGGCTCGTTGCTGTTCGCGGCAACGTTTCTTGGCGCCTGGGGCACCGTTCGCGGTCTGCTCGATTCCATGATGCGCCGGACCACGGACCAGACGGTCCGCGAGCTCTACTCGTTCTTCAGACCGACTTCGCAAGCCCAGGCGATGGCCAGTGAGTGGATCGAGAGCGGTCTGCTCGATACGTCGAATCCCGAAGACGTTCACCGTTTCGCAGTCACGTTCATGAGGGAGAACGACCCCATCGAGAGCTTCATCCTGACGGATGACCTGGGCAACGAACATCGCGTCGACCGTAGCGAAGACGGCTGGATCGACACGATCACGCGTCGCGACGAGTCGGGTGGCTTCGTGCAGACGGTGGGTGTGGATCGTCTCGGAATGCTCGAGGAGGAGGCGAATTGGACACCGTCGAGTGCCGATCCTCGTGACCAGGATTGGTACATCGGTGCGATCGAGCGTTATGGCATGAGCGCTCCCGAGGTGGCTGGCGACCAGCCGTCCAACTTGTACATCAGCCGGGTCTATCGCAGGCAGGACGGCCGGCTCGGGGTCGATACCGCCGTCGCCAACGAGTCTCCAGACGGCGTGCGCAAGGTCGTCACGTTCGAGCAGCAGCTGGGCCCGATGCTCGACTTCACCCGCAACCTAAGGGTTGCCGAGCGCGGCGGGGTGTTTGTCCTCGACTCCGCCAACCGTCTTCTCGCCATGCCCGAAGGCGACGAGTTCTGGAGCGGTGAGGCGCGCGGTTGGCAGCTGCTGACGCCGCCGGAGCTGGGCTCGCCCGTCGTGTCCGACCTCGTGGACAACCTCGTCGAGCGTGGCGGGCTCACCGAAACGCTCAGCTTCATGAGCGGTGACGAGCGCTGGTGGGCGGATATCAGGCAGGCACCTCTGGCCAATGGCGACAGCCTGATCGTCTCGCTGCTCGTGCCCGCGTCCGCGCTGGTTGGCGACCGAACCCAGACTCGGAGATGGATTCTCGGGTCGACGGGCGCAGTCTTGTTGCTCGCTAT
>JANQPS010000367.1 GCA_028285365.1 Thermoanaerobaculia bacterium
GACCTGGAACTTGACCGCCGGACTGGCGTTGTCGATGCCGACGTTGCCGTTCTGGTTTACGAAGAGGGCAGCGGCTGGCGCTCCGGCGCGGATTTCGAAGGGTCTGCGACCAGCGTCGACGTCGGTGATCGCGAAGAAGTTGGGGCCACCGTTTTCGGAATCGTTGATCGTGATCTCCCAGTCATTGCTTGGGAATGACCCTGACCTGCTGGTGTCCTGGAACTTGATGCGGAGATTGTTTTCTTTGAGGCGAATGCTGTCGAAGCCGAAGCTCTCGCTGTTGGTGCAGTCGAGACCAACGCACTGGGAACCCTGGACGATGAGGTCGGTGGCGATGGTCTGTGGGTTGGGAGTGGGGTTTTCTTCGATGTTCTGTCCGGCTTCAGTAGCGAAGCGATCGGGCTCGACGAGGAGACCTCCGCTGATGCGGAAGGAGCCTGCGGTCTTGATGGCCTCGCTACGTGCGTTGACGACACCGCGGAGGTTCTGATCGACACTGGTGTTTCGGACCGGGGCCGGGTAGAGAACTGCCTCATACGCGTATTCGCCGTCGGCCAGGTTGTAGTCGGCAGGGCTGAAGGCGGCCAGTTCACTGGCTTCGAAGAGCTTGTTGACGAAGCGATCGCCGCCGCTCACGGTGACGGCCAGCTTGTCGTAGTTGACCTGGCTGGCGAAGTAGATGTGTCCACCCTGGATCTCGGCCTGAATGCCTGACGCCAGGCCTGGGCCGGCGACGGAGGCGCCGATCAGTGCCACGAGAAGCATCGTGAACAGTCTGCGGACGGTGCTGCGGTTCGGAGTCATGGTGATTACCTTCTTGGTGTCGGCGTGGTGATGTGTGAACTTGATCTTGATGTCGTGTGTCTCTTGGACTGTGATCGCCTCGTGGCGGGACGAGCTGATGGCGGCACTGAGATTGCTGCAAAAAGGGGGCCAAGGGGTGGGTCGAGGTCGTTTCCAGTCGTTGTGGGTTCTTATTCACACCTGCGCGCACTCGGTGAGAGATGCCTCATCGAAGATCGCTTTTTTCGCACGGACTCGACGAGGCAACGTTCTGTCACTGCGCCTCATGGACCTCGCTCGGTCGGGCCGGGAGCTGTGGATTCTGGTTGGGTTGTCCAGCCTATCCTAGGGCCCTCCGCAAGGATGTGCGCCCCCGACGCGGAACCGGGCCCGGCGCTGGTCCACATCGACGTCACGTGACTGACAGATCGACTGCTTTCAGGGCCGACGGGATTCAGGCACTGTTTGCCTTGGGGACAACCTTGCTTCCGACTTCGACGTCTCGTTGGTCGAAGGAGAGCCGGTAGCGTCCTCAAAGCAGGTCTGTTTCTGAACTCGTGCTTCGTCGAGGAGGAGGCGGGAGAGGCGAGACCGCGACTCTCGGGCATAGTGGGTGTCGTCCGCGTCGAGAGTCGTCAGCTCCATCTCGCGGTGACGACCCAGCGTCGATGGAGTGCGTACGGATCGTGCCCCGATGTCTTTTGCTTCTTGTCTGGTGATCGGGCACCGACAGAAGCTAGCGATCGAGAGGATCTGTTCTGTCGGATGCTCGCAGAGACATTCGAATCCCACCTCCAGGATCGGTAGAACGCGGCTCTCGCGAAGGCGAGTCACGCGCTCGTTGGCGAGTCGCCAGTACCGGAGTGCCGTTGCTGCCTGGGCAGGATCCACGTCGGTCATGTCGAACAGAGTGTCCGCCCAATAGTGCAGCTGGTTCTTGTTGGGGCTGAAGGCCATGTCGAGGCCGTCGCGCACGACGTGGATGTAGCGGAGGCCGCTCACGTGCTCGGCCAGGCGGTCGATGAACACGTGCGTGTTGGGTTCTTTCCACGCCCACGGGCCGGTGGGGTGCTGAGCGGACAGTCGCTCGCGAAGCGATGTCGATCGCTCTTTCAGCCAGCAGATATCGTGGCCATAGCGGTCCTCTGCCGCCAGGTCATCGATCCTCTCGAGAGCCCACGCGTCGGTTGAGCGCTGGCCTCGCATGGCAGAGACAAAAACTCCTGCGAGGCGCTCGATCTCTGGCGGGGAGCAGGTCGTCACTCCGCGTCGCTTGAACAGGAGGGTGTACCAGAGGTTGTCCAGGGCGCTGTTGAGATCTCCTCCGAGGTAGAACCCGAGCTGACTCAGAACGTCGGCCACGACTCGAGTGCCGCTCCCTCCGACACCTCCGATCGCGAGCACCGGGGGCTGGTAAGCACGGAGCTCCTGTCTGCTCAACGACCTGTAACCCGTCTACGAACGCCCGAGAGAAGACTCTGACCCGCAGAGTCGGGCAGCACGCGCCGAGAGTATTCGCCCAGCCGGTCCACCTTGGCCTGCATGCCTTCGGGATCCTGAAAGAGAAGACCGAAGTCGGCGTCCTCGGGCATCTCGCTTATTCCGTATCTCTTCCAGGAGCCTTGATGTACAGCGTTCGTATAGCCGTCGTGTTCGAAGCGCTCGATCAACCGAGCACGCAGGTGTTCTCCTTGCTGTTGAGCGCTGGTCTCGTCGATCAGGTTCCTGGACTCTCCGTGATCGCTCCCCAGGTCATACAGCCACTCCTTCTCATCGGCGGCGCAATACGAGTACTTCCACTTACCGTCAGTGATCAGATAGTGGCCCCACTCTCTTTCGGAGAAGTGACTGTAGACGTACTTCCTCAGTTCGATCTGCTGGGGTTGGCGCAGGTCTACGCTTTCGGGGTGACGTTCTTCGCTGTCACGGCCAGCGATACCCAAGAATGTCGGATACAAGTCGACGAGACTGACCGGCGCACCGATTCGTGTTCCCGCGGCGTGTCCGTTCGGCCAGCGCAGAATCAGTGGCACGCGCACGGCTCCGTCGAGCATGCAGCGTTTCCCGAACGCTCCAAAGTCACCCAACATCTCGCCGTGGTCGGAGGTGAAAACGACCAACGTCTCGTCGATGCTCTCGCCCAGTGCCTCGAGGATCCTGCCGATGTTGTAGTCGATGAAGGAGATCGAAGAGTAGTACGCCGCCCGAGTGGTTCGATTCAGGTGGTCGTCGGTTCCGGCGTCGCGATACTTGTACCGATTCTGGACGCGATTCCAGAAGCTGAGCTGTTCTTGGTAGCCGTCTGGTCTGTATGGAGGCGGCATCTCTGCGGCGCGGTACAGCTTGTTCCAGGGTGTCGGGGACTCGAAGGGAGGGTGCGGCTTGATGAAGCTGGACCAGAGAAAGAATGGACGACCCTTCGGCCGGTTCTGCAAGAACTCGATCGACTTGTCCGCAACCCAGTGTGTGTGATGAACCGTCGCAGGTAGCTGGGATACCTGGGGCAGGTAGTAGTACTCGCTCCGCACTCCGAAGGGCTCGTCGACGTGTCCGAATCCGCTATCGACGACGAACTGCGCGTATTCGTCTTGTCCGAAGGTCTCGGAGAAGTTCCTGGTCTCGAACCCCTTCATGTCGCGCGGATCTGGTGCGAAGTGCATCTTCCCGACACCGTGTGCCTGGTAGCCGGCATCGCGAAGGTGCTCGATGAATGTGGGTGGGCTCAGCCGTGGAGCCTGATTGTCGACGCAGCCTGTCGTGTGCGGCGGCAGGCCAGTGGTGAGGGCGTGGCGAGCGGATACGCAGACGGGGGATGGCGTGTGACACCGCTCGAAAGAGACCCCCTCGCGAACGAGTCGGTCCAGCGCCGGCGTCTTGATGATGGGTGCCCCTAGAGCGCCGATGGTGTCGAACCGCTGCTGGTCGGTGAAGAGGAGAAGGATGTTCAGCATGGTCTCGTGGAGCTGTCAGAAGACGTGTCTTCGGGCCTGCACGACAGGGTCGGGTCGATCGCGTCGGAGTCGGAGTCGCCGCGCTCGTACCCGAGGCCCTCGTAGAAGTCTCCGACAGCGTTCCAGATGGACGCCACAGTCTCGGGCGCAAGTTGCTGGCGCCATTTCGACACCGACTGTCTGTCGATCGGCCTGGTGCGATCCGTTTGGCCGGGACCGTGACCGAGGAGGACCCGGTGGTGCTCCAGACAGTTCGGATCGAACGGCAAATCGACGTGGCTCAAGACGCGTTGAATGGTCGCCTTCGGGAGCGACACCAGGTCTTCGTAACGCACACGGAGTATCGGCGTTCCCGCTGTCTCGAAGTTCTTGGCCAGAGACATCTTGATTTTTGCGACCAAAGCCATCCTGACAGCCATGCTGGCTGAGTCATCCAAGAGCCGTTCCCACTCTCTGGGGAAGTCCCTTTCGATGAAGCCGGTTCGGCGAAAGAACCGGATCTGATTGTCCACGAACGGAATCGTCGGGAGTCGCAACATGGATGCAACCACTGCCCGGACGTCCCGAAGCATGTAGACGACCCGCGCATTCGGAAAGGACTGAGCGATTTCGAGGTGGCTCCACGTGAGATTGGGAGCCTGCAGCACCCAAACGCTCTCGGACTCGGACCTGCGTGCGTCAGTCCGGCGGTACTTCGAGTGCGCCCGCTCGCGAAGTTGCTCGAGTTGCTCGAAAGGCCCAACGCCTTCAGCGGATTCGAGGACCCTACCTGCCCACTCGTAGAACCCGTCGGTCTCGTCGACCAGCAGCGACTGAGTGTGAGCGCCGAGAATCTGCCCCATGAGCGTCGTTCCGCTGCGCTGACAACCGACGACGAAGACAAATCGAGGTCCGGCGAGGGTGTTGTGATCGCTCACCTCAGAACGTCCTGTACGGCTCTGCCCTCGAGCTCGGATGATTCGATCGGGGATGGTCGTTCGGTCGTCCGTTGGCTTCGAACGTCCGCACGACGTGGGTCATGGTCTCGAGATCTTCGGGCGTGAGCCGGGTTCGCCATTTCCCACGGCTGAGAGTGTCGATCGGGCGTTCAGGATGGGCCTTACCTGGACGAATACCCTTGGCGATGGACGCCGAGTGGTCGAGGATTTCCGGACTCCACGGCAGGCCGAGAAACCCGACCAGGTTTCCCAGCACCTTGCGGGGATCGGTGACGAACTCGTCGTAATCGACTTGCCTCATGTCCGGGCCGAGCAGGCGGGCAGCCGAGCGACGCTGTTCTCGTTTGACGAGCCAGCAGAGGGTAGCCAGCACTATCGATCGTCTGGCTCGGGTATCGGCTTCATCCAGGGGGGGTGCAAGGGTTCGTGCTCGCTCGTCGTTCGTCTGCTCGAGGTATTTGGAGATTTCTTTCGGAGCGAACTCGGCGGCCCAGGAGCCATGGGTACTCGAGAGACTCAGCATCGAAGACACGACCTGCCGCATGTCGCGTTCCATCCACAGGACTCGCAGCGAAGGGAACGCCTTCTTGATCTCGTCGACACGATGGGAATCGCGAGGGGCCTTGTAGCCGATGAGTTGCCTGTCGCTCGCGCGGTGGTCCGACACTGCCTGGAGATCCAAGTACCTGGTGACTCGACCACGACGGTGAAACCGACAGTCGTTCTCTTCGATGATCTCGATTGACGGATGCGCCTCCAGTACCATCGCCATCAGCGTGGTGCCGCTTCTCTGGCAGCCGGTGATCAGGAATCTGCCGACTCCTTTTCCCGTCGGGGGACGTGTGGTCATGAAAACGATTCTATTCGTCGTGGGCCCGGCTCTCGGCCATGTCGGAAGGAGCCTGGTGATTGCTCGAGCCGTACGCGAGGCGGCTCCGGGAGTTCGTGTGGCAACTGCCCAGATCGCTCCTCCCGGCTACGACGAAGTGCGGCCTGCGGCGGAGTTCGACGGCGTTCACATTCGATGTCAAGGCCGTGGCGACGAGGGCTTCGCCGATGCGTTGGAACGTGCGATGGACAGATCGGATCCCGACCTGATCTGCCTCGACCTGAGCCCTGTGCCCTGGCTCTACCTGGTGCGGTTTCCGCCAGTACCAAGGGCGTACGTGACCAACTTCTTCCTCACGAAGCTCCTCGCAGCGGAGACGTTTCAGGATCTCGATCTGCGCGAGAACTCAGCGGATTGGAATCATCGTCGTCGTCGCCGTCAGCTACCTGAGCTCCATGATGCGAAGGAACTCTACGACGCGAACGCCGTGCTGTTGAGCGATCCTCCGGAACTGGTGCCACGTGAGGTCAGGGTCGAGGAGCCTTACCGCGTCGTTGGCCCCTGCATCTGGCAGCCCGTAGGTTCGCTCCCCGCGCCCTTGATCGAGACGCGGCGACTCCTGCTTCTGACTTTCGGATCTACCGGCAGTCGGCTTTTGCCGGGCGACGTAGCGGAGAAGCTTCGGCGAGCGCTCGGTTGCGACACGAGCGTGTGGCTCGCCAGCAAGAGCCCAGGGGGCGAGCGTGAGGACCATGGCGGCCACGTCTTTAGCGGAGTCCCGATGGCGCCCGTTCTACAGAGGAGTGTCCTGGCCGTCACCCAGGGGGGAGCGGGTTCGACATACGCGGCACTGCTTCAGGGTGTGCCGGTCGCTGTCTGGCCGAGCCATCGCAATCATGAGCTTCTCGCGGAGATGCTCGCCCGCGCCGGAGTCGGGATTCTCGCGGCCGAGCTAGCGGCTCTCGAGCCGTCGGAGATCCGGAGAGAGGTGGCCCGGATGCAGCGCAAGCTCAGCGAGATCTCGACGACAACTCGGGGTGACCTGTCTGCGCCGGCCGCCAGGGCTGCAGCGGCCTTGCTTTCGATGATCTGAGGTGGCGGAACCCAGACGTCTTCGGCGCCAGACGTAGGAGCGAGCCGAAGCCCGCCCCTCACTGGAGACGACTGTACTTGTGCTGTTTCGTCGCCTGGTGACTAGCTGCAGCTACCACAGGCGCAGAGACGGCCCTCGGAGTCGATGCACAGAGCGGCGCCAGCGTTGCTGCCGGTGACGGCGTTGTTGACATCGAGGGTACCGGGGATTCTGAGGTTGCCCTGCTCCTCGAGGAGGAACTCCTGCTGACCCGAGCCGTCGACGCTGATTCGGAAGTCTTCGTTGTCAGAGACGTCCATGACCCACTTAGATTCGGAGTCGAGGTTGTCGAAGCGGATCCGAGGCAGTCCGCCGTTGCCCGCTCCGCCGCGGCGAATATGCAGCGCGGAGCCCGGCGAGTCGGAACCGAGACCAATGTTGCCGCTGGCTGCAATGTAGAGAGCGTCGTCTGGTGCGTTCGGCTTGATCCTGAACGGCAGCTTCGAGCTGTGGGTGACGTCGCGGATGAAGAAATTCGTCTCGTTGCCTGCGACGTCCCAGATCTGGGTGCCAAAGCCGTCCGAGCCGTCCTGGTCGAGTCGGAATACCGGGGTGTTGCCGTCGGTGACCTGGAACTTGACCGCCGGACTGGCGTTGTCGATGCCGACGTTGCCGTTCTGGTTTACGAAGAGGGCAGCGGCTGGCGCTCCGGCGCGGATTTCGAA
>JANQPS010000384.1 GCA_028285365.1 Thermoanaerobaculia bacterium
CAGCACGATGCATTTGGTGTTCGAGTAGTCGGCGAAGGGAAACCAGCCGTAGGTGAGCCGGTTGACGGCTGCCGTATTGCCGGCGCACAGTGCGACGCCGCTGATCCAGTTGGGTGAGCCGACGTGGTTCATGACGCGCCGGCCGAGCCCGTGATCGGTCGCAGTGTTCCATTGGCTCGTGGACACCGCCCATGCCTCGGGACCGTCTCGATCGATGATCGCCTGCAAGCGAGTTGCGATGTCGGTCATCGCCTCGTCCCAGCTGACCCGCTCCCACTCTCCCGAGCCTCGCGCGCCGACCCGCTTCAACGGATGCATCAGCCGATCCGGGTTGGCGAAGGTCTTCGGCGCAACGATTCCCTTCATGCAGATGTTGTCCCGGAAGATCGGGTTCTCGCTCGAACGCACTCGGACGACGCGACCCTTCTCGACCTCGGTCACGACGTTGCAAGAGTTGTCACACGTTCCGCATAGCGCGGTGTACGCCTTGCGCCCTTCTCGGGCCTCTGTGGGAGTGCGGAGCCCCGAGGTCTCAGAGGGGTCGATGGACATTCCTACCGGCATGGCTCGTCCTTTCTCGGCGATTGTGTCGTCGTTAGCTCGTCGTGGGCTTGCGCTCGCGCGCGAGCTGCATGAGCAGATCGATCACTTCAGGTTCGTGATCGACGTGCGTCCCGATTGGTGACGTTGCGCGGCCCAATGCGAGGCCGATGAGCGCCTCGAATGCGAGTCGATAGAGCGAGGCCAGCGACGGGTCGTCCGCGATGATATTCGCGACTCGAGGGTTGGCCGTCGGCGCGAACAGGCCGCTCAGCTTCGCGATCGCGGGAGCGAGCACCTCGCCCAGCTCGGGGTCGTTGCGACTCGCCAGCCACAATTCGATCACGGCCTTGAAGTCGGTTTGCTGTACTCGCGCCCAGCCGGAGCGGATCAGTCCTTCCAGTGAATCGTCGTCCGCCATTGCGAAGCTGTCAGCGGCGAGGTCCTTGTAGAGGAACTCGACGACGTCCAGCAGGAGTTCGTTCATACCTGGGTAGTGATGGTGGTAAGCACCCCGCGTCACGCCCGCACGGCGGCACACCTCGACAGCGGTCGTATACGCATAGCCGCCATCGACGAGACACTCGATCGCGGACCTGACGAGGCTGTCCTTGGTCTTCGCCGATCGCTCGGACTGGGTTCGCGATTTGAGGGTCGTGGTGCTCATGCAAAGATACATACACAAACGTATAAATCTTGGCAAGCACCCTCCCGAACGGATCGAAGCGTCGCCTGTCTCGTATTGACGCAATCTCGAACGCAACCGGCTGATTTCGCTCTTGTTTATCGTCATCGGTCGCGAGCCGGCCAGCGTCACGCGCTGCCCCGGATCGCGTACGTCTTGCGCACGAGCCGTCGGGGCGTGGCCGTCTAGGCGTCAGCGTCGCAGCCACTGCGCTCGATCAGTTCTGTTGCCAGCCGCCTGGCGGAGTGATGATGATCTCCGGTCTCGTCGTGCGGGCAGGTCTCGTGTTCGAGGACCGCCGAACCGGCAGGCCGTAGGGGACCGACGTCTATGATCTAGTGGAACGGCAATCGCGCGGTCTCCGCTCGCCCGCCTGCGTGAGGAGTGACATGCCCCATCGAGCCGAGTGAGCCTGCAAGCCGACGTCGATCACGAACGTGGCAGACCCTCTTCGGTGCTTCGTCTGGCATTGTGACGACTGGCAGAGGTTGACCGGACCGGTCGGCGTCGCGGCCGCCGTGTTCAACGAAGACGATCTCGTATCGATCGATGGCGAGTTCAGCGTCTTTGAACCCGAGATTCCGAAGCTTCCCGGCACGAGGCGCTACATCTGCGCCAACTGCGGCGCGGCGCTCCACTGGCAAGACCCGGCAGCCTTCCCCGGGCTGAGGCTGGTGGCTCTCGGGCGTTTCGAAGACTCTCCGCGC
>JANQPS010000385.1 GCA_028285365.1 Thermoanaerobaculia bacterium
AGGCATCGGTGAGCCGTGCGCCGATTCCACCGCTGTCATCGCGGCCACGAGTCAGCTCGGTTCCCACCACAGCCGCCCCACCGGTCGCGGCGTTGTTGATGAGCTGGGCACCGAAGCGCCTGGCCAGCCCGCTCTCTAGCGTGCCCTCCACGAGTCGACCCGTGCCGGTTGCCTTCGCTCCGGCCTTGCTGAATCCCTGTGTCACGCGAGCGGGGGCGCTTCCAGGCGTGAAGAAACCGCCAATCTGCCCACCGAGGAACGATCGCGTCCCACCCTGGGCAGCCGCGTCCAGCGATTCCTCGACACGGCCAGCCGTATCGGGTGAGACTAGATTGATGAGCTCGGGGCCACGGCCCAACGTCACGCTGTCGGCGGCGCCCAGCAGAGCGTTCCGCCCGCCAGCCAGCACCTTGGCGGGGATCCCTCCCCGCTCCTCGAATGCAGCCTGCTGCGCGACTAGGCCAGCGACGCGCTGCGCGCGCCTCTCCTCAAAGGCGCGCATGCTTCCAGCCCGCACCAGCATCGCCTCTTCGGGCAACAAATCCTCGGCCGCGATGCGCTCCTCGATGCGGGCCCTGGCTTCCTTGCGAGTCAGCGGCATCTAGAAGCCCTCCGCCAGCTCGTCCACAATGGACCGTACGCGCTGTGTCTGCTGGGCATCTTGAGACGCTCCGGGCCTCGGTGCGAGGGTGAAGTCGTCCGCTCGGCCAGAGGCCACCCAATCGGCGTGGGCCCGCTGGAATCGCGTAGTCGCGCTTCTGATCTTCTCGATGTCCCCGCTCTCCTCAGCTCGCTCCAATGCCTTGGCAGCGCCAGTCAAAACTCGGTCGGCACGAGAGGGCCGCTGATTGCGAATCCTCTCGACGCGCTCTCCGAGTTCCTTATCGAAGGGCGTGGCGGCTGCTACTGCAAGCGACTGATTCATCTCTTGGAACCGCGCTGCTGCCGAGTCTGAGCCGATCTCTGTGAGAGACGGCAGCAGGGCCATGTACATCCGGAGGTCGAAGTCACTCGGTCGCGATCCCTGAGTGGCCTTCAGAACGGCCGAAACGAACCGGAAGGACGTGACCGAGTAGGCAGCAGCGAACGGGTCCTCTGCGCCGAACGAACGCAGCAGGCTCTGGGCAGTGTCGCCACCGATGATCGGGCCCACGAGAAGCGGATCTGCGTTTTCTTCAGCGGCTACAAATGCGTTCTGCACATCCTCACCGAGGATCATGAGATTGCGCGTTGCTACTCGGCTAGTCTGCCACTCCCTAGCGGAACCCTTGTCTTGGAATAGAATGAAGTCATCGCCCGGCGCGATGGGGTCGCTGACCGCCAGTCCCTTCAAGTTCAGAGCAGCAACCGTGTCTGCCGGCGCCCCCGCGAGCGACCCGTCGTTCCTGTTGGCGTACTGGATTCCGCGCAGCGCCTTCTGGTCGACGGTCTCGCCCTCCTTGGATCGTTGCTTGAGTAGCTCCTTAGCTACCTCGGTATCGGACTGAGCAATGCCAGCCGCGAGAACCGTGCGTCGCTGCTTCTCCGAGAGATCCGGGGCGATGCTGCGCAGCTCTCGCGCGAGCGTATCCACATCCGGCGGCTCGCCGCCCAGTGTCCGAAATCGCGTGGCCTGCGCAGCCACCGAGTCACGAGCCGCCTTGACGTTGTCCGATCGAATCGCGCCTGCCTCCTCTCGCCTGCGATTCAGCAGAGCCTGTTCGCGCTTCGCGCCTTGCTGGTTGGCGAGACTGAGCGGCGCGGACCGGAGACGACCGGACTGCTCCAGACCACGGAACGTATCCACCACCCGATTCGGGTCGCCAGATCCCGCAGCGGAGGCCACGTCCGTCTCATCTCGTGAGCGCTGAGCCAGCCCCATCAGATTCCCCGACAGCGCCAGCTCTACAGTCTGCGGGTCACCGCTCTTCACGGCTTCCTTCACAATCTCCCGCTGGAACTGCCGATTCTCCTTCGCGATATCAGAACGCTGCTTCAAGACGGACTGCTGCATCGCGGCCTGGTTTCGCCGCTCGTCCGACTCCTGCTGGAGCTTCCTGTTGAGAAGCATCTGCATCAGCGTGTTGTTGATGTCGCTAGGCATCTACGCAAAGCCACTGAAGTCATTCGCGTTCAGGTCAGCCGAACCAAGCGGGAATCGGCTCCCGCTGCTCACCCCCGGCTTGCTCGAGCCGTTCAGCGAACGCAGCAGACCGATCGTTGAGAGCGTGTCCCCCACGGCACCGATGGCCGTTCCGGCCGCACTCTGTCCACCTGACCTGACCGCGTTGGCCGACGAAATCTGATTGGCGGCAATCCCCGCAGACCCCAACGCCGCCTGATTGTTCACAGCTGCGCTCTGCCGAGCCTCACCCGCACCGAAAGCCAGGAACGACATCAGACGATTGAAGTCCTGGTCTGCAAACTGCTGCGCCAGCAGCGGCGTCTCCGATGCCTGCCTGAGACGTTCCCTGTCGATCTCACCCAGCAGGCCAGCTGGGTTGAATCCGCCTGCGTTGGCCCTGGCCAGGGCATCCTCACGGAGTCGCTCGGCCTCGTCGTCACGCCTCTGACGAATGGCGTTCATGGCCGTATCACGAAGGCCACCCTGACCGGACTCTCCCGCAATCACGTTCTCGCTGAGCTGCCGGAGCGCGGACAGCCGCGCCTCCGATGTCAGACCGGCGGTTGCTTCGGAGTTGGCAATCCGAGACTCGACCTGCTCGCGGTATCGCTGCTCACCGCCTGTCGTCAGATCCTCGAAGAGCTTCGAGCCCGAGATGCCAGCATTCGACACGGCATCGAAGAACGCATCCTGAAGCACCTTCTGGAAGCTGGAGTCCGGGTGTTGGAAGCCAGTCACCAGATTGCTGGCGTACATGACCGCGTTCTCTTTCTCGACGATCGAGAGACCCGGTGCCTGCTCAACCAGCCGCTTGAACGTGTTCAGCGGGCTGTTCTGCATGAGGACGCTCTGAGCGCCTGAGATATCACCGAGAGCCAGTAGGCCATCGAAGGCCAGAGCCGTACTGAGCGGATCTCTGCCTTCGCCCGGGAAGATGCCGAGCTGTTGATTCGGGAGCGTCTCGGCGTCACTGAACGCGCCAGCCAGGCCACTCAACAGAGAGCCGCCGCCGATGAGAGCTGCGTCGAGGACCATTACGTGATGTCCTCCAGCCTGACGATCCAGTCACAAACGGATTGAACGGTCAGGGTCGTTGTCGAGTCTGGCGAGAATCGATAGGTCATCGCGTTCGCGCCGTCATAGACTTCGTAGGTGTAGTCGACCGCCGTACCGGGATCGGGGTTGTCCGCTATGTCTTCGACATCGAACATGAAGACGGCTTGGCCGCTTGTCTGGACAGCGCGAAACGAATACGGACCCGAAACCGCTACACCGTCCCTCTTTAGCCTGAACGCGCCGATGCCGATCGTGGGCGAGCCGCCGAAGACTGACACCGTCAGTGTGGCCCGGTAGACAACACGCTGGTTGTTCTTGTACGGGGTGATGCTCACGTTCAGCGCACTGGGAGCCGCAGTCCATCCCGACGCTGTTCCCGGCGTGACGATGTCTGACTGCGTGGCCAAGCTGTCCTTGATGAGCGTGCTTGTTCCGACGCTTCTCTGATCCTTGCCGACTTCGTATACAAAGAAGTCGTGCGCCAGCACACCATCGCCGAGCGATGCTCCGGTGCTGACGCTCAACGTCATGTCGCTTCCGGAAGAGTCGGACTTCACCGCGATGGCGTAGGTGGTGTAGGAGCTCGCATGGACGGCGATGCTCGTCGACGTGTTCTGGAACGCACCCGATCCGAGACCGCCGGTGACAGCCAGTGAGCCTGCGTTGGTGGTCGATCGAGCTCGACAGCCGAACAGGTAGACCGTGTCCGCCTTGATCCCACGGATTACCTGACTCATCCCGTCCGCGGTGCCCGAGCTGGTGAAGCTAAGTACCTGTGCGTCGCCCTCGGACGCTGGGCTAGCTGCCAGGGCCATCGTCAGCGGGGAATTGATGAGCGTCCAGCCATCCGGAGCCGTACCCGCCCCACCCGTCTGAATCTGCACCGATCCGTTCTGGATCTGGTTGAGACCGATCCTGACTCCATCCAGCGGGCCGACCGAGGCGTTGGCCGTGCCGTTGTGGTAGATGGCCGACGCACCCAGCCCAGGATAGAGAGCTAGATGCCTGAGCCGCTCTAGTTCACCTTCGAGGGTCGTCGCCTTGATGGGCGAGTCTGAAGTGCCGGGATTCGTGACGGTGATTGCCTCAGTGTCGCTTGACGAGTGGTCGCCGATCTTCGACGGGTCGATGTTCGCCGCCGCCGCGATGTTGGCCTCATCCAGATTGCCGTTGATCTCGCTGTAGACGGGATCGATATCGCCGTTCAGATCTGCTGCATAGATCGTCTTGCCAGTGACGTATGACGTCCCACCGTCAATCTTTCCGGGCCGGGTGATCGTGGCCATTACGCTGCCGCCTCCTCGCTCGACTCAGACTCACCCGCGGAGGACAACTGCTGGGCAATGGATGAAATGAAGAACGGCTCGCTGGTACTCGCGGTGGGTGAGTGGCTGAAGGCGTGGGCCACCGTCTCGCCAGACCCGAAGCCGTAGAACTTCTGGCGAGAGACAAGCTGTGCGCCGCCGAACACGTCCGTATCGAACACGGCCGATCCGAAAACCCCTCCGTTCGAAGGGAAGGAGATCCGGTTCAGCTGGGTGCCGGTCCTCTCGCCGTAGTCAAACACGTACCGATGCGTGGGCTCGTACGAGCCGTTTCCTCGCGCCACCAGATACAGGTCCCCGTTCGTCTTCAGCACACCGGGGGACTCGTTGTCATCGTGCTTGGTCGTGAACGAGGTCTCGTACTCCTCGGTGAAGTCGAGGTAGCTATCCCGGTTGAGCTTGCCGACCTTCCCAGCGGTCGTACACACGAACATCACCGGCTGATTGTTCGCGTCACGCCCAAACGTGATGAGGTTGACCGACTCAGAGAGCCCACCGGCCAGCTTCCACTTGTACCAGCGGACCGTCTCCGGAGTGATCTCCTCGGCTTCCTGGATGTCCATCGCCAGGATGAGATCGTGGGTACTGCTCGAACCGGTGCTGACCGCGAAGGCCACGATGCCCTCGGTAGGCCAGTAGCCGGCACTCACGTACTGGAATCGATTTCGGTTGAGAGACGCGAACGTCTTGCGGATGGGCCACGACAGGAACGCCCTAGCCCGACCGCTGTACTGCTGGGAGAGTCGGAGCGAGTGAATCCCCACCTCGCTCATGTAGATCGCATCTCCTGAGTCCAGGCCAAGATCTACATAGGCGTGCTGGTTTACGCATCCGTTCGCAATCTCGTCGTTCTTCTGGAATCCCACCAGAGCACTCGTGCTCTGCACGTAGGAGTAGATCCGCCTGTTGGTCAGGAGCAGCAGATAGGCGCCGTCGTTATCCTGGAATGAAGCCGTCCCCGTCGAGAACTCCTGGCCGTACCCACCTAGACCACCGATCCCCGTGCCGCCAATCGTGTTCGAGGTCGGCCAGTTGGTTGCGCTGGTCGGATCGCTGCTGAGGTCGTGGTATCGCCACAAGAGCGGGTTGTCGTCGGGTAGTGTCCGATCCTGGAGCCCCGTCAGGAACACGTAGTTCTTCCACTGGAAGACGTACTTCGGGCGGATCGTCTGGGCCGCGCTGTTCTGAACGTCGACCTTCTGAAGCGGATTGGTGCCGTCCCAGTACCAGAACGAGTCCCCCGAGGCCCCGCCTGCCGCAAAGAGCTTGTTGTTGTGGTCCGCGAAGGTCCAGAGGTTGTTGGCCCCGCCCGTGATCGTCACGCTGTTCGTGGTCTTGTCCAGCACGTCCCCGACATCCGGGCCATTCCTGGCCTCACCACCCGCCACTGTCACGACCTCGCGGCTTGCGTCGCGGTCGTAGGACCACTCCCGGATTCCCTGCACCGCAGGAGTCCCGTTGATCGCGGTCTCGTACTCACCACCCGAGTCGAAACCAATCCCCGGACGGGTGCCTGTGAGCACCCCCAGCCGGGCTGTGTTCTCAGCCTCGGTCAGATCGGTGCGCTTGAGCTTGTTCGGATCCTCGTTCTCATTGAGGCCACCGAGCTCGCGCAATGTCCGAGTGACGAACGGCATCTAGCTCTCGCTGATCGTGACGCCTGGGAAGCCGTTAGCGACGCTGTGCCTACGAGCACCGCCCCGACCCTCCCAGGAACGAATGTTGTTGCGCTTCGCCGGCTGAAGGTTCTGGCTGTCAAACTTCCGGCTGAGTCGTCGCTCGGCGTTGCCTTCCATGATCGAGCCATCACGGACACGCTGGGCGATCGTTTGCGTGGCATCAGCCACAGCGCGATCGACGATGCTGGCCACCACGTTCGGACGAACACCCACGAGCGTGTCACCATCGTCGACCAGATCCGGATGCAGGTAGTAGTAGCTGTAGTTGAGCCTGAACTCGTCGTCCGGCACAGGGAAGAGCGCCATGCGGAGGCGCGGGGTGACCGTCTGGCCAAGGAAGAACGTCTCCGTGTCAAGCCCACCGACCGCGGCCACTTCTGGACTACCAATACGCTCCGCGATGTCCGGAATTAGCCGGTCGAACGTCGCGCCCGGATCGACATGATCCATCTGGAGTGGCACGCCGTTCTGGTTCGTCACCGACACCACATCCCGAACCGTGTCCGGAAGGATGTACTCCGACATGAAGTAGCGGACCTTGGCGGTGTTGGTCGTTGCTCCCGGCCACTGCGCGTCCAGTGTCGCACTCGGAACAGCCAGGTTGTTGGCGTTCGTCACGCGCCAGATGGTCCCGACCAGCGATGCCTCTTCGTTGGCCGTCGTCGTGTCACCCTCATACTCAATGCGGCAGATGACGTTCTCGGTGATGAGAGGCGGCGTAGCCGGCGGTGACAGCGTGTGGCCCGCCAGCTCCAGGTCTGAGAGCACAGAGCTGTGCTGAACAAGCCGCGCCGTCGTACTCGAGAAGTGCGGGCGAGTGACCA